>DAITNH010000078.1:15510-18313 GCA_036834745.1 Prolixibacteraceae bacterium | reverse complement strand
CCATGACTCATGGTTGGAAAAAGCAGGGTGGCATTCGTTGAAAAGGGAATCAAGTTCATCGGTCAGCAAATAGAATAACAAAATCCCGGGAGCCTGTCTTTCGGGATTTTTTTATCCAATATAAATCATCGTTTGACCGATGGATATTTTCTTAATTTAGGGGCTTCTAAAAAAACCAACTCATAAAGAAATTAACAACTCATTTTTATGCAACAGTTAAAACAAACGCTTCACGATTCGGTAATTGCCCGATGGATCGCATTAATTCTCATTTCGGCAACCATGTTTTTTGCTTATTTCTTTGTAGATGTGGTAGCACCGCTACAAAAAATGATGTTAACAAACTTCAATTGGTCGCCCGAAGTATTTGGCTATTTGGGTGGATCGGAATTCTTTTTAAACGTATTTGTTGGGTTCCTGATACTTTCAGGAATTATTCTCGACAAAATGGGCATTCGGTTTACCCTGATGTTATCGACCATAACCATGGTTGCCGGAGCTGCAATTAAGTTTTCGGCCCTCAGATACATCGATCATGCTTCGGTATCCTCACTTTTTGGATGGGAGTTGCCAACCACGGCACTCGTTGCATATTGTGGATTTGCAATTTTTGGCATTGGAGTCGAAATGGCTGGAATTACCGTTTCAAAAACAATCGTTAAATGGTTTCGGGGCAAAGAAATGGCACTTGCCATGGGGCTTGAAATGGCCGTTGCGCGACTTGGGGTTTTTGCGGTTTTCCGCTTATCTCCGATTTTCGCCAATTCTGAAAATCCTGCCGAATGGGATCCTGCCAATTCAGTTTTCATGGGGCTGGCTTTTCTGTGCATAGGCCTTCTGACCTCTTTGATTTATGTTTTTATGGATGCGAAATTAGACAAGCAACTTGGCGACGATGGCAAACTCGCTCCTGAAGATGAATTTAGGATCAGCGATTTGGCCAAAATTTTCACAAACCCCGGCTTCATAGCCATTGCCGGACTTTGCGTTTTATTCTATTCAGCAATTTTCCCGTTTCAGAAATTCGCAACCGACATGCTTTCATCGAAGCTAAATATTCCCATTACAGAAGCTTCAAACCTTTTCTCCTTCTTCCCGATTGGGGCAATGATTTTAACTCCCTTTATCGGATTATTTCTTGACCTTAAAGGAAAAGGAGCATCGTTAATGTTGTATGGCGCTATTTTACTGGTAGTTTCACATTTGATTTTTGCACTGGTCCCCAATGAAACCTTTTCTTATGCACTGGCATTTGGAACGATTGTAATATTAGGAACTGCTTTTTCATTGGTTCCTGCTTCGATGTGGCCTTCATTGCCAAAAATTATTGAAGACCGTTATTTAGGTACAGCTTTCGGATGTATTTTCTGGATTCAGAACATCGGATTAATGCTGGTTCCAGGGTTAATCGGATGGTCAATTACCGTTTCAAACCCCGGTGTTGCCGAACAAATTGCGGCCAAAGTTCAAGGTGCTGCTTACAATTACCTTGTTCCTGAATTGATTTTTGCCGGATTTGGTGTTGCAGCCATTGTACTGGCGCTTTACCTCCGGCGTGTGGATAGCAAACACGGGTATGGATTGGAATTACCAAATAAGAAAGCACCCAAAATGGCATAAGCCTTCGGATTGAGGTTTTGCCTGAATTCACATATCTGACTTGAAATTAAAAAGGACCTGCATTCGTTTTAGCGGATGCAGGTTTTTTATTGTTTCGTTTCAGGAACAAATTACATGGATTAATTGTACTTTTAGAAGCTGAATTTTGCATCGAATTTCATTTTAAAAACAAATATATGAGCAACGAAATCTCAAAATTAACTCCCGTCGAAGTATGGGAGAACTTTTATGAATTGACGCGTATTCCGCGGCCTTCGCATCACGAAGAACAAGTCCGCAAGTTCATTGCCGACTTTGGCAAAGGTCTCGGATTGGAAACAATTCAGGATGAAGCCGGTAATGTGATCATTCGCAAACCTGCCACTGCCGGAATGGAAAAACGCAAGGGCGTAATTTTGCAGGGTCATCTCGACATGGTTCCGCAAAAAAACAGCGACAAAGACCACGATTTCGAGAAAGATCCGATCGAAACCATCATCGATGGCGAGTGGGTCAGGGCCAACGGAACAACACTGGGATCAGACAATGGAATTGGAGTTGCCGCTGCAATGGCTGTACTTGCCTCGAAAGAACTGGTACACGGACCTATTGAAGCATTGTTTACTGCGACAGAAGAAACCGGTATGGATGGTGCCAACAACCTGAAATCAGGCATTCTGAAAGGTGATATCCTGATCAACATGGATTCGGAAGACGAAGGTGAATTGTATGTTGGTTGCGCCGGCGGCGAAGATGCCATCGTTCAGTTTAAATTTACTGAAGTTCCGGTTCCGGCAGAATCGATCAGTTTCCGCCTGAATGTTACAGGTCTTAAAGGTGGCCACTCCGGATTGGACATTCCATTGGGCCGCGGAAATGCAAACAAAATTTTCTTTCGTTTGCTGAAAGAAACTTACAAAACATGTGGTGTTCGTTTGGCATCGATTAATGGCGGAAACCTGCGCAATGCAATTCCACGCGAAGCTTTCGGTGTGATTACCGTACCTTATGAAAAGGCCGACAAACTGGTTGGTCAGATTGCGGGACTCACCACTATCATCAAACGTGAACTATCGGCTACCGAGCCAACCCTGAAAATTGAGCTTTCAAAAATTGAAATGCCCGCATCGCTTATTGATGAAAACACTCAGATCAATTTGACGCACGCCATTGTTGCCTGTCCGAACGGAGTAATCCGCATGAG
>DAITNH010000078.1:9966-15410 GCA_036834745.1 Prolixibacteraceae bacterium | reverse complement strand
ATGCAACAGGTTTACAATTCCAAATTCGGTCGCATTCCTGAAATAAAAGCCATTCATGCCGGATTGGAATGTGGTATTCTGGGCGGAACGTATCCAAGTTGGGACATGATTTCGTTCGGTCCAACCATTCGTTTTCCACATTCGCCCGACGAAAAAGTAAACATCGAATCAGTCGGTAAATTCTGGGATTTTCTGGTGGAAACGCTGAAGAATATTCCGGCAAAATAGGTTCTGAAGAACCAGTTTAAAGTTCAACGTCAAATGCCTATAAGTTGAAAATGTTTTGAAATTGAACCGATTGACAGAGAACAAAAAAAATGATACAAAAGGATCTCATCCCAAAGGAAGAGGTCCTTTTTAGATTCAAACAACCACACAACTAATCCAACATGAGCAAGATTCTGACTTTTACAATACTCATTTCACTTTTTGCTATTCAAATTACAGAATCACAGAATTTGAATCCGACAACTCCTGATTTAAATCCGCCCATTGAAATTACAGGTATGAAACTCGTTTGGGCCGATGAATTCAATGTCAATGGCAAGCCCAATCCTGAATTCTGGAAACATGAAAAGGGCTTTGTCAGGAATGAAGAATTACAATGGTATCAGGAGGAAAATGCCAGTTGTAAGGACGGAGTTCTTGTCATTGAAGGAAGGCGGGAAGAAATTTACAATCTAAAATATGAGGCAGGAAGCCATAATTGGAAAACAAACCGAGAATTTGCACATTACACTTCATCGAGCATCAGCACCCGCGGATTGAAACAATGGCTTTATGGTCGGTTCGAAATCAGGGCAAAAATAGACACGGCAATGGGATCGTGGCCGGCCATCTGGACGTTGGGAGTGGAAAAACCATGGCCATCGAACGGTGAAATTGATTTGATGGAATTCTACCGGGTTAAAAAAGTGCCCACTATTTTGGCCAATGTGGCCTGGGGAACCAGCCAGCAACATGTTGCCAAATGGCATACTGAAATGATTCCATTTTCAGAATTTACAGCAAAAGATCCCGAGTGGGCCAATAAATTCCATATCTGGAGAATGGATTGGACCCCGGAATCAATTAAGCTTTATCTGGACGATGAACTGCTTAATACAACATTGCTCAAAGAAACCATCAATCCTGATGGAAACAATCCGTTTACAAAACCCCAATATTTACTGCTAAACCTTGCCATCGGTGGAAATGGTGGTGACCCGTCGAAAACAAAATTTCCGATACGTTACGAAGTCGATTATGTGAGGGTTTACCAGAATTCTGAAAAATAGATATTTCAGGATCAATTCAAATTCTTTTTTTTAGCAGAAATGATTATTGCAGGTCTTTATCCATTAATTCACATTCATAAGTCAAAATTTATTTCCTTTCTATATCATTGAATCACTGTTATATAAAAAACAGAATGTTGTTTTTCTCAACACTGTATATTAATTAATCATTTACTCTATAGATTTGATTAATAGTCACATGCATTAAATCTGGGAATGTACTGTGTATTTATTCAACACTTCCCGGTGTTTGTTTTTCAATCATATAATTATTAATGCATTGATATTCTGATGCTTGCAAGCATGTTTTATGTTTGGCACTGTTGTTGAATTGGCCAAAAACAGATTCCGGATTCTATACTTATCCGGGATCAATGTCCAAATTTCAAGAACACTTTTAAATTCAATATCATGAAAAATGTTTCAGTATTAATTATCGGGTTGTCACTTCTGTTTTTTTGCAATACAGGCATATGCAATGGAACAACTGACGACCAAACAGGAGTTCAAGCCACCACCTCCACAGAGAATACATTAAAAATCACAAGTTCTCCGGAGTTGAGCAATCTGGCAACAAGTTGGGCTGCCGAATATGGCAGATTGAACCCAGACTTGAAAATTGTAGTGAACAGTGCTGAAAATCAGACCATCCCGGGTAGTGATCTTCGCTTCATTTCAGAAGAAAATGATCAAGCAACATGGAAAATGGTAATTGGGCACGATGTGATTGTCCCGGTTTTTAATGCGAAAAATCCAATGTTGAATGAGATCTGTCGTCAGGGTATTTCCGCAGAAGAGTTTGCTCAACTTTTGTCCAATCCTGAAAAGCAGAATTGGGAAACTTTGATTGATGGCGGAAAGAATGCATCCATCAATTACTACATTATTGACAATGCGTCAGTGAAAGCGAACATTGCAGATTTCAGTAAAACAAACACTTCTGCAATAAATGGAATTACTATAGCAACTGCTGCAGAACTCATTTCGTCCATTCAGAAAGATATTTATGCCATCGGATTTTGCAAACTGACTGATGTTCTTAATGCAACAACGAATGAATTAACTGAAAGCATAAAACTTCTTCCGATTGATAAGAACCAGAATGGTAGGATTGATAATTTTGAAAATATTTACATCAACCTGAATACTTTCACCCGGGGCGTTTGGATTGGGAAATATCCCCGTGATTTAAGCGGAAGTATTTATGCCGTCGCTTCTTTAAAACCTGTAGATAAAAATACATTGTCATTCCTGACCTGGGTACTCGCTGACGGACAGCAATTCCTGAATAAAAACGGATACAGCGATCTCGCCAGCATCGAAAAACAAGCAAACATCGATGATTTAGCCGGAACTGAAGTGGCAGTCGCTCAATCGAATAATAAACCATTAACCGCACAAGCATGGCTGCTGATACTATTGGCAGTTGTAATTACTGCATCAATGATCGCATTGGTGGTCAGGTATTTCAGCGATAAAAAATCGCTAGTATCTGATGAGGATTTCAATTTCACACCTGCATTTGATGAAAATTCGGTATTTGCGCCCAAAGGCCTTTACTTCGATAAAACCCATACATGGGCATTCATGGAAAAAGATGGAATGGTAAAAGTGGGCATTGATGATTTTCTTCAACACATCACCGGCGCACTCACCCGGCTAAAAATGAAAGAACCCGGTGAAAAGGTAAGAAAAGGGGAGAAGATCCTTACAATTATTCGTTATGGCAAACAATTAGACATTTATGCGCCGATTTCGGGCACCATCAAAGAACAAAACCAAAAATTGCTTGCTGATTCTTCGATCATTAATGATTCTCCATTTGCTGAAGGTTGGGTTTACGTGATTGAGCCAACGAATTGGCTGCGTGAGATACAGTTCCTGTTTATGGGTGAAAATTACAGGGAATGGCTTCAGGATGAATTTACCCGGCTTAAAGACTTTTTCGCTGCTTCGGCAAGGTCGAACACCTTGGTATATCAACACATTATACTTCAGGATGGCGGTGAACTTACTGACAATGTTTTGGCTGATCTTGAACCAGAAGTATGGGAAGATTTTCAGACAAAATTCATTGACGCATCCAAATAGTTTAATCTTTCGAATTCTCTCTTATAACCATAAACAACTGAAATTATGAGTATAGATCGTCGAAACTTTTTTAAAACCATCGGGATTGCAGGGCTTGCTTTCACCGTTGGGAAAAGTGCCGGAGCCACAACTCTGGAAAGTAGCGGAATAGAATTTAGGGGAATGCTGTACGATGCATCGCGTTGTGTAGGATGCCAGGAATGCGAAAAAGCCTGTGCAAAAGCACACAATCTCCCTGAACCAGTGGATGAAATAAAAGTGGATGTATTGCGAAAAACAAGCGAAACTCAAAGATGTGCTATAAATAGTTACTCCACATCAAAAGGGGAAGTTTTTGTAAGAAATCAGTGTATGCATTGCAATGAACCTGCTTGTGCTGCCGCCTGCCTGACACAGGCGATGTATAAAACAAAGGAAGGGCCGGTAATTTGGAGGGAAGATAAATGCATGGGTTGCAGGTATTGTATGGTTTCGTGTCCGTTTGATGTTCCGAAATTTGAATATCTCAGTGCAAATCCAAAAATTCAGAAATGTGACATGTGTTATGACAGGATCATAAAAGGCGAGATACCATCGTGTGCCGAAGCCTGCCCCGGAGAAGCAATAATGTTTGGGACACGAAGAGAACTTCTGGCTGAAGCACGGAAAAGAATCGCTGAGAGTCCTGATAATTATATTGATCAGATTTATGGCGAAAATGTAGCCGGTGGAACAGGTTATTTATACCTCTCTTCTGCACCATTTAATGAAGTGGGATTTAATCCAAAACTTCAGAATGTCTCCTATCCGTCACTTTCGAAAGGATTCCTTTACAGCGTTCCTGCCGTTTTCGTCCTACTACCTACCCTCCTGCTCGGGGTACACGAAGCAACTAAAAACAACAATAAACTTAAAGAAGAAGAAAATGAATAATCCGGCAATCACTCTTGCAAAAGACAATGATGGAAAATCCATCTGGCAATTCTTGTTACGCGAATTAAAACCCAGGGGAAAATGGCTGACACCGTTTAATATCATTTCCATTCCGATCATGCTTCTGGGATTAGGTTTGATCGTGTTCCGTTTTATTTATGGAATCGGTTCAATTACAAACCTGACGCAGGAAATTCCGTGGGGATTATGGATTGGTTTTGATGTAGTTACCGGCGTTGCATTTGCCGGCGGCGCTTATGTACTTACGTTCATGGTTTATATCCTGAAAATGGACAAGTATCATTCAATCGTCAGGATCACTGTATTGAATGGCTTTTTGGCATACGTTTTTTATGCCGGAGCTTTGCTTCTCGATTTGGGACGCCCCTGGAATGTAATTAATCCAATCATTGGCAACGGTTTTGGAACCAGCTCGGTGCTGTTTTTGGTGGCCTGGCATTTTTTGCTTTACATGCTTGCCGAACTGATCGAGTTTTCGCCTGCAATTGCCGAATGGCTTGGAGCAAGGCGTGCGCGGAAGATTCTTTCAGGAATGACCATCGCCGCTGTCATCTTCGGAATCACCCTGTCAACACTTCATCAATCAGGATTGGGTGCACTCTTTCTGATGGCAAAAGACAAGATACATCCGTTATGGTATTCCGAATTCATTCCAATATTGTTTTTGGCATCCAGTATTTTCGCCGGACTTTCAATGGTCATTTTCGAGGGGACTATCAGCCACAAAGTGTTTTCAGACCAGATCAGTGAGAAAAACCACAAAGCAGAGAAAGGGATCCTTCACGGATTATCGAAGATTTGTGCCGGCGCCATGTTTGCCTACTTTTTTCTGCAATTGCTTGTGTTTATTCATGGCAAGAATTGGAGCTACCTGAATACACCGATGGGCTATTGGTTTCTGCTTGAAATGATCGGTTTTGTGCTCATCCCGATGATGCTGTTCTTTTACAGCTATCGTACCAACAACATTTTTATGATCAGGGTTGCCGCAATATTGACGATGTTAGGGATTATCCTGAACAGGTTGAATGTTACAGTGATTGGTTTCAGGTGGGATGCAGCGATACAGTACGTTCCGTCGTGGATGGAAATAGTGGTTACACTGGCAGTTATTTTTACCGAAATCTGGATTTTCAGATGGGT
>DAITNH010000078.1:3085-9866 GCA_036834745.1 Prolixibacteraceae bacterium | reverse complement strand
AAAAATAAATACAATGGACGGATTTACTTACAACAACATTTTCGAAACGAAAGGGATCGAATATTTGGCAATCATTGCATTTTTTGCCATCCTTATTCCTTTTTGGGTATTATTGAACCGACAGGTAAAATTGAAAAAACAAATTCAAAATACCTTGGGCATTCTTACAGCCAATACGTTAAGAGTTCCTCATGGATTATTTTTCAGTAGGTTTCATACCTGGACCCATCTGGAAAAGTCAGGAGTGGCAAAAGTTGGACTGGATGATTTATTGCTTCATATTACAGGTGAAGTAAAATTCAGCCCGTATATTAAATCAGGCGAAAGAGTAAAAAAAGGAGATCTATTGGCTAAAATTGATCAGAAAGGAAAGGTTCTCAAGATATTCTCTCCCATTTCCGGAGAAATTGTGGAGGCAAATTCTGAACTTACCAACAGTCCAGAATTATTGAATGAAGATCCATACCAGAAAGGATGGATGTACAAAGTAAAACCTTCGAGTTGGGTGACAGATACCCATTCGTACTTTCTGGCCGAGGATGCAACAGCTTACGCGATGCAGGAACTGGAAAGATTCAAGGATTTTCTGGCAACCTCAGTTGGAAAATATTCACCCATGCCCTCGAACGTAGTATTGCAGGATGGAGGTGAATTAATTGACAATCCGCTTTCTGAACTTCCGGATGAAGTATGGCAAGAGTTTCAACAGGATTTTTTGAGTAAAAAAGTCTTATGCCGGAGGAATAATTGGTCCCGGGAATCGGAATAATTTCAGGATAAAAGAACTATTTCCTTTACAAGCAAAGCGGTGTGCATGTCACATCGCTTTGGTTGCTTAAAGGCATTATTCAATTTCAAAATACTTTTTATCAGTAATTGTAAAACAAAATCGAATAGTTGAATCTGTTTTAAAATTTTGAGACTAATTTAGCATTCAGTTATTGACCAAAGAAAAGTACCATGAGTTGGTTCAAAAAAATAACCAGTAAAAATAGCGTTGGAAGTCCTATCATTAAAGGGTATGTGAAATTCCGGTCTTCTATTTACGGAAGGGTGGTATTCATAATTACAATTTCAGCGGTTTTTCTTTTCGTTTCATTCGGCGTCATTTTCAGATCTGTAAACGAAGAATACATGAAATCTGTTATCAGTGAAAACGGAAACAATATCGGGTTTCTTGTTGAAGGGGCATTGTACCGGTCCATGCTCGAAAACGACCGAACTTCGTTGCAGAGTACGCTCGATGTCATCAACACCATGTCGGGAATTGATGATGTGAACATGTACGACAAAGACAACAATCTCGTTTATACCTCCATTTCAAACGAACCAACCAATCATAGTGACCCTGACTGTAAAAGTTGTCACAAGGATTTTGCGTCCATGTTTTCTGCTGAAGAGAAATCGCACCGGATTATTGATGCCGACAGCGAATGCATTATGAATCCGAGTAACAACAAAAACAGCAGGCATTTAATGATAAAATCGCCCATTCTGAACAACAAATCCTGCTCAACAAGTTCGTGCCATGCCCACAGTCCTGAAGATGTGGTGCTTGGTTCGCTCATAATCAAAATGCCGCTTGAAGGACTTGATTCGGCGCTCGAAAAATCTACCAAAGATTACACGCTACTGGCCGCCTTAATGACTTTTTTACTCCTGATATTTCTAATATTTTTCACCAATAAAAAAATCAAAAATCCTTTAAATGAAATAATTAAGGCCAGCGAAGCAGTTGCAAAAGGCGACAAAAGTACCCGTCTGGAAATAAAACCCCATCAGCTTTCTGATATGCGAATGGTTTCGTTTGCGTTTAACGAAATGCTTGACAATCTGCAAACTGCTACCAACGAACTTCAAAACTGGTCGCAGCAGCTCGAATATAAAGTTCAGAAAAAGTCGGAAGAATTGGGACAGGCACAAAACGAACTGATTAATATTGAACGAATCGCCTCTCTGGGTAAATTATCGCTGTCGGTAGCACACGAAATCAATAATCCATTGTCCGGAATTCTGATTTATACAAAATTGATTTACAAGCAACTAACCAATCAGCAATTGGATCCGGCGAAAAAGGAGTCGATGCTGAAACATTTAAAGCTGATTGAAAATGAGACGAAACGCTGCGGTGATATCGTCAAAGGCTTGTTGGATTTCTCCAGAAAAGATCAGGATAATTTCGAACCAAAGCACCTTCATGAAATACTAATGGATACCTTCGAATTAATGTCCCATCCGATGAAAGTGGCAAATGTTAACTTTTTGTCTGATTTTGGCGCCAAAACTGACCTGATCTTTTGCAGCCCGAACCAAATCAAACAAATTTGTGTGGCCATACTTGTGAATGCTTCTGAAGCAGTTTCTGAAAACGGGGAAGTGCTTATTAGAACCCTGAACCCTGATCCTGAACATATCAGAATAGAAATAGCTGATAACGGAGTTGGAATTTCGGAAGAAGACATCCCCCACATTTTTGAACCGTTCTTTTCGACCAAGGAGAAGGAAAGCGGAATAGGACTGGGTTTGGCCATTGTTCATGGTATTGTTCAAAGTCACAAAGGGAGAACTGATGTGAAATCGATACGCGGAAAAGAAACAACAATTTCAATAACTTTACCCTTGCTACGGACTTAAGGAAAACATATTATGGCAAAAAAGATTTCCATATTAATCGTTGACGATGAAGAATCGGTAAGAGATTCGCTTTACAACTGGTTTATCGAAGACGGATATCGCGTTGAATGTGCTGAAAATGCGAAGAAAGCATTGACGATGCTTGAATCTGACATTTATAATATCGTACTTGCAGATATCAAAATGCCCGGGATGGATGGTTTGGAAATGCTCAAGCGAATAAAATCTCTGCGGAAAGAATCCATTGTAATCATCATGACAGCATTTGCCACGGTGGATACAGCGGTTCAGGCATTGAAAGACGGCGCCTTCGATTATGTGACAAAACCTTTCGATCCCGACGACCTCTCTCATCTCATCCGAAATGCATCCAAACAAATTTCTTTGCTTGAAGAAAATGAAATTCTGAAAGAAAAAGTGGTTTCGCTGGAAAACGTGGAAGACCTGATTGGCAACAGTGAAGCCATGCAAAATGTGCTGAAGGAAATTGAAAGTGTTGCCCAGTCAAATGCTTCAGTAATAATCACCGGAGAAAGCGGAACAGGAAAAGAATTGGTTGCCCGGGCAATACATGCAAATTCACCGCGAAAATTCTTCCCGATGGTGAGTGTGCATTGCGGCGCGCTGAGCGAAAGTTTACTGGAAAGCGAATTGTTCGGTCACGAGAAAGGCGCTTTTACCGGGGCGGTTTACAATCGCAAAGGCCGGTTCGAGATGGCCGACAGTGGCACCATTTTCCTCGATGAAATTGCGACCATTTCACCAAAAATGCAGGTTGAATT
Organism: Prolixibacteraceae bacterium; assembly: GCA_036834745.1. GTDB lineage: Bacteria > Bacteroidota > Bacteroidia > Bacteroidales > Prolixibacteraceae > Aquipluma. The sequence continues at coordinate 6,450 of DAITNH010000078.1, read as the reverse complement.
GCTGCGTGTACTCGAAAGCAAGAGCTTTGTCCGCGTGGGTGGAAACAAGGAAATCACGTCCGATTTCAGGGTGATTTGTGCCACCAACCGTGATTTGAAAAGCATGGTCGAAAAAGGGATTTTCCGCGAAGACCTTTTTTACAGGCTGAACGTGGTGAATATCAATGTTCCGCCTTTGCGCGAAAGGATCGAAGACATTCCGCTGCTTGTTGATTATTTTATAAAAAAGTACTGTTTGTCAATGAACAGACCGCTTATTACAATAGATTCCTCCGCCCTGAAACGACTGGAAGAATTCCCTTTTCCCGGCAATATACGCGAACTGGAAAATATGATAGAACGCGCAATCGTAGTCGGGAATGGTAAGAAAATTACCCTCAAAGATTTACCATTGGGGAAAACGGTTGTCAATACCACTTTTGAAAGCCTTGATGACCTTGAAAAGAACCACATTTCTCAAATTCTCAGTAAATACAGCTGGAACATTTCTGTTTCGGCCAAAGCCCTGAAAGTTGACAGGGTAACGCTCTACAACAAAATAAAGAAATACGATTTAAAACCGGCCAAATAATCAGGACTCTATCTGATTCCTATTAATCCGTTTGTGAATGAATCTGGAAAATATCACGTTAATTTCATTTGGCTATTTCGAGAAAGGACTTCTTGAAATGGTGGTGAATGATGTGGAACGAGAATTTTTGCTTCCGGTGAAAACGCAGGAAGGCCACATGGATTTAAGCGAATTTTATGACCCTTCCAGAAGACAATACGACGGGAACAGGTTGCTTAAGGAAATTGATTTCGGATATAGCGACGACACCATTAAAACACTCGGAATCTTTAATGTTGATCTCTTTATTCCCATTCTAACCTATATTTTTGGACAGGCATTTTTAAACGGTCGAGCAGGCATTGCATCGATTTACCGTTTAAGAAATGAGCGCTACGGAATAAAATCAGACGAAAAAGTTTTTGCAGACCGCATCCGCAAAGAAGTTATTCACGAACTTGGACACACTTTTGGATTGATACATTGCCAGAATCCCGATTGCGTGATGAGGTCGAGCACTTATGTGGAGGACATTGACCAGAAAAGCCATCATCTTTGCAATCATTGCCGGTTAAAGCTGATTTAACCGTATTTGATTACTTTTGCAACATTATTAAAAAACCAACCAAATGAATAAATTTATTTCCATACTTTCCGGAGTATTACTGCTTCTGACAGCCTGTACCGGAACTTCGCCCAAAGCAATTCAGGAAGATCGTTTGACAGATTTTGTCGATCCGTTTATCGGAACCGGCTATCACGGGCATACTTATCCCGGAGCTGCTTTTCCTTTCGGGCAAATTCAATTGAGTCCTGACAACGGCACCCAGGGCTGGGACTGGTGCTCGGGTTATCACTATTCCGACAGTATTGTTTCCGGGTTCAGTCACCTTCATTTGAGCGGAACCGGAATTGGCGATTTGGCCGATATTTCGTTTTTACCTGTAACTTCTGAAGTCACTTTTCAGGAAGGCGAAAAGAATGCAGACTTTGTTGCCCGTTACGCTGGAAAATACACCCACGATCAGGAAATTGCCAAACCAGGTTACTATTCAATGTCCTTAAAAAACAATGATATAAAAGCTGAATTTACAGTTACAGAAAGAGCGGGCATGCACCGTTATTCTTTTCCTGAAGGAGGCGAAAACAATCTGCTGATCAATCTTGGATTTGCAATTAACTGGGACAAACCTTATCAAACAACCTTGAATATTGTTGATAGTTTGCTGGTTACCGGTTCACGGTTATCGAAAGGCTGGGCGGCTGATCAGCATGTCTTTTTTGCCGTTCGTTTTTCGAAACCCATTTCAAAATCAGAAATTACCGATGTTGGTGGCGAAGGCCGCACTGTTGGCTTGCTGAAATTCAATGAAAAACAGGTGATGGCCAAAGTTGGTGTTTCGTCAGTCAGTATCGAAAATGCACTGGCCAACCTTGATTCGTCATTGCCCGGATGGGATTTTGAAGCCACTGCTCAAGCTGCTTCTGATGCATGGGAAAAAGAGCTTTCGAAAATTAAGATTCAGTCGAACGATTCGGTTCAGAAAACCATCTTTTATACTTCGTTGTATCACACAATGGTTGCGCCGGCCTTATTTTCAGACACAAACAGTGAATATAAGGGAATGAAAGGCGATGTTCAAAAAGCAGCCGGGTACAACCGATATACAGTTTTCTCATTGTGGGATACCTACCGCGCTTTGCATCCTCTGTTTACGCTGACTCAACAGCCAAGGGTGAACGACATGGTAAAAACCATGCTCGATCAGTATAAACAAACCGGTATTTTGCCCGTTTGGGAACTTGAAGGAAACGAAACATTCTGCATGGTTGGCAATCATTCCATCCCGGTTATTGCTGAGGCTATCCTGAAAGGGATTGGCGATTTTGATCACGAACTTGCTTTTGAAGCGATGAAAGCTACTTCGATGCACGATCGCGACGGAATGGGATTGTACGATAAATTGGGCTACATACCAGCCGATAAAATGCAGCAATCGGTTGCCAAATCGCTGGAAGTGGCTATCGACGACTGGTGCGTGGCTGCTGTTGCGCATAAACTGGGTAAAACCGAAGATGCTGCTTATTTCAGCAAACGTGCCGAAAGTTTCAAACAATATTTCGATAAGGAAACCGGTTTTATGCGCGGAAAACTGAGCAGCGGAGAGTGGACAACTCCATTTGATCCGGCATTCTCGAAACACGAAGGAAGCGATTATACCGAAGGAAATGCATGGCAATACTTGTGGCTGGTTCCGCAAAATGTGGAAGGTTTGATTGAACTGCTTGGAGGCAAAGAACCTTTTGCGGACAAACTCGACCAGTTGTTTAAAGTTGAAGAAGGCGTAAAAGGCGAAGAGGCCTCATCAGATATTTCAGGATTAATTGGCGCTTATGCACATGGAAACGAGCCAGGGCATCACACCACTTTTCTGTTTAATTACGCCGGAAGGGCATATCGCACGCAGGAACTGAACCGCCAGATTCAAACCGAAATGTACACCAATGCTCCTGAAGGCATTTGCGGAAATGAAGATTGCGGACAAATGTCGGCCTGGTACGTTTTCAGTACAATGGGATTTTATCCGGTGAATCCGGCAGAATTGAAATATCAGTTTGGCTCACCGCTGGTTCAGGAAGCAAAAATTGAAACAGCTCCGGGAAAATTCTTCACAATGAAAGCCCCGCTGGCATCGGTAGCGAATAAATACATTCAGGAAGTAAAACTAAACGGACAGAAACTGGATCGTTCATTTATTACCCATCAGGAAATTATGGATGGCGGAACACTCGAATTTACGATGGGTGCAGAGCC
>DAITNH010000078.1:0-2985 GCA_036834745.1 Prolixibacteraceae bacterium | reverse complement strand
CCCATCAGGAAATTATGGATGGCGGAACACTCGAATTTACGATGGGTGCAGAGCCAAATAAATAAGATCATCTCTTCTCATTCGAAAACGAATATGGGAAATCGACCTCATTAATACCTCTTTTCAGGTTGGGAATTGCAGTCATTTTAAAATTAATGGTTGCACCTTTCATCAGTTCACGGTGGCTAAGCCAGTTTTTGCTGTATGGTTTTCCATCAAAAGTCACCGATTGAATGTATTTATTTTCAGAACTGTTTTCAGGGGCGTTCAGGATTACTTCCTTCCCGTTTTCGAGTTTCACCGTAATTTTTTTGAACAAAGGTGCGCCTAAAACGTACTCGTCGCTTCCGGGAGTTACCGGATAGAAGCCCATGGCCGAAAATACATACCAGGCCGAAGTTTGCCCATTGTCTTCGTCGCCGCAGTAACCATCGGGTGTTGGCAAATACATTCGGTCCATCACTTCACGTACCCATTTTTGGGTTTTCCATGGCTGACCGGCATAATTGTACAGGTAAATCATGTGCTGGATGGGTTGGTTGCCATGCGCATAATTGCCCATATTCATGATCTGCATCTCACGGATTTCGTGAATCACCTGTCCGTAGTACGAATCATCAAAAATTGGCGGTACCACAAAAACAGAATCGAGCATTCCTGTGAATTCTTTTTTCCCGCCCATCAGATCAATCAAACCCTGAACATCATGGAAAACCGACCATGTGTAATGCCAGCTGTTTCCTTCAGTAAAAGCATCGCCCCATTTAAATGGGTTGAACGGTTTCTGGAACGATCCGTCCTGGTTTTTTCCACGCATCAGCTTGGTTTCCGGATCAAATACATTGCGGTAATTCTGGCTGCGTTTGGCAAACAAATCAATTTCAGACTGAGGGCGTTTCAGCTCTTTGGCCAGCTGATAAATCGTCCAGTCGGCAAAAGCATATTCAAGGGTACGGGCAGTGTTTTCATTGATTTTCACATCGTATGGAACGTAACCCAGTTTATTATAATAATCAACACCTTCGCGGCCAACAGAGGTAAGCGGACCTTCGTTCTTTGTATTTTTCAGAGCGGCTTCGTATAACATATTGATGTCGTAACCGCGGGCACCTTTCAGGTAAGCATCGGCAATAATAGTGGCAGAGTTGGATCCTATCATACAATCACGGTGCCCCGGACTTGCCCATTCCGGAAGAAAGCCGCTTTCCTTGTAAGTATTTACCAAACCTTCCTGAATTTGAGCATTCAGGCTTGGATACATCAGGTTAAAAAATGGGAAAACTGCACGGAATGTATCCCAAAAACCATTGTCGGTAAACATTGCTCCCGGTAAAACCTGCCCGTTGTAGGGACTGTAATGAACCATCTTTCCGTCTTTATCGAACTCGAAAAATTTGCGGGGGAATAACATGGTTCGGTACAGACATGAATAGAAAGTCCGGATTTGATCAGTCGTTCCACCTTCAACTGCAATACGCGATAATTCTTTGTTCCAGATGTCTTTCCCTTTCTGGCAAACTTGATCAAAATTATCGGCACCCAGTTCTTTCAGGTTCAGTTCAGCCTGATCGAAACTGATAAACGACGAAGCTACCCGGGCATGAACCTTTTCACCTTTTCTGGTGACAAACCGAATGGCAGCGCCTACATGCTTATCCTGAAGTTCAGTTTTTCCTGAAACGATTTCCTTACCGCTCCAAACCTGATTTTCAGCAAAAGACTTGTCGAATCTGATTACAAAGTAGTTTTTGAAATTCTCCGGAACTCCGCCACTGTTGCGGGTTGTGTAACCGATAATTTTATTTTCTGAAGGAATTATTTTGATGTACGATCCTTTGTCAAAAGCATCAATTACGACCCATGATTTTTCGTTTTCAGGAAAAGTAAAACGGAACATGGCTGCCCGTTCTGTTGGGGTAATTTCGGTGGTCACATCGTAATCGGCCAGGTAAACGCTGTAATAATGTGGTTTTACGGTTTCTGCTTTGTGCGAAAACCAGCTTGCACGTTCTTCGCCTGCAATTTTCAGGTCGCCGGTCAACGGGAAAAGCGAAAACTGGCCATAATCGTTGATCCATGGACTTGGCTGATGTGTTTGTTTGAAACCTTGAATCTTGTTCACATCGTAGGCATACACCCAGCCGTCGCCCATTTTGGCAGTTTGTGGGGTCCAGAAATTCATGCCCCAGGGCATAGCAATAGCAGGATAGGTATTTCCGCTTGACAATGAATGATTGGAATCGGAGCCCATCAACGGATTGACATAATCGACCGGGGATAATTGCTGGGAAAAAGAATGCAACGAAAAACATAGCATTAAGCTGAGAAGTATAGTCTTCATTTTATATTGGTTTAGATGAATATTTAAAATCAAAAATAACAGCACTTCGGTGAATGGTTGAAAAACTTCACTGATGGTTATGCAAATAAAAGGTTTTTAATTTGAGTCAGTACCTGAAGGTGGTGCATCATTCAACGAACTTCCCCAGCTATAGTTGGCTTTTGATCCCATTTCAATAACCAGTTTGCCTCCATTTATCAGATCTTCATGGCTAAACCATGGTTTGTTCCAGGGCTTTCCGTTTAGCGTTGCCGACTGTATATATTTGTTTTCAGCGGAAGCATTTCGGGCTTCGATCTCAAAAAATTTACCGTTTTCAAGCTGAACCTTTACATTTTTGAATACCGGGCTTCCAATATTGTAAAAAGGCATACCTGGAGTTACCGGGTAAAATCCCATATATGAAAATACAACGAACGAAGTCATTCCGCCGCCATCCTCATCGCCCGGCACACCCATCAAATCGTTGCGGAACCACTGGTCAAGCAAAGTCCGGATACGTTTCTGGGTTTTCCATGGCTGACCAGCATAATTGTACAAATACGGAATGTGCAGAGATGGTTCGTTGGCCATCGAAAATTGACCAACATTTCCGGTATGATCGGGCAATTGGGCATAAAAGGAATATTTCCCTTTCCCGAGTG
>DAITNH010000077.1:9046-18388 GCA_036834745.1 Prolixibacteraceae bacterium | reverse complement strand
GTTTGTGCCCGGACTGTATGCATCTGCAAATCCGTAGGCTCCCTGTGCAAGCGGCATATTCGCCAGATTCAGCAAAACTTGCGTGCTGTAAAAAGGGGTGTACGGATAGGAACTCAACGCGGCAGTTGGTGCGATGACTCCATCGTCGTTGGTCGGTGAACGTGCCGAATAGTTCCAGGGCGGTTTGCCTCCGTAACAGGCTGTCAATCCCCAGTTGCGCTCATCGTATTTGTAGGCCGACGAAGCTTCTTCGATGCAATAATGGCGGTTGATCATGGTGTGCGCCACATTCTGCTGCCAATAGTTGGCATAGTTGTCTTCAATCTTTTGCGGATTGAGACCCAAAAATGAGTAGTGTGCAAAAAACATCGGACCGCCTTTGTTTTCGCCCAAAAGAAGCTTGTATCCGTAAAATGACTGGTTCGGATGAGAAATGCCGCCGTTACTTTGCCAGCCTTTTGCGTAAATATCCTGAGAAATATTGTGCGGATCGGGTGCCGCCAATGCCAGAATATAAGCAATCCAGCCTTCATTCCACCCTTTAATATTCAGATCCAGGCGATCTTCCTGCGAAAACCAGAGCCACTGTAAAGCGTTGCCCGATCTGGCATAAAACCGCCAATCCATTGTGTTCCAGAACGATCGGATGGAATCCCTGATTTCCGTTTCAACGGCTGAGGTGGAAGTATAATATTCGAGCGCGGTTAGAAGTCCGGCCATCATAAAAGAACTTTCAATCACATCGCCGGTTTTTATCTGATTTCCAAACGGATGGGCAGTTCCATCGGTATTGTACCAATGCGACCACATTCCTTTGAAACGTTCGGCTTTTCCCAGAAAACGAACAATTTTTTGAGTGCGTTCTGCTGCCTGCTGACGTGTAATCCAACCTCGCTCGGAACCTGTTATTATTGCCATTACTCCAAATCCGCTGCCGCCAACCGTTACCGTTGTTCCTCGTTCGTTGCCTTCGTAAGCCATTCCGGTTGAAGGATCGGCTCCATCGTAAAAGTAGTTGAACGTTTTGCGCTGCCATTCTTCCAACACTGGCTGAACCTTTGCGGGAGAATAAGTGTCGTCGTTCTTTTCCACCACAATGGTAGGCTCCGGATCATCACCGCAGGCCATCAACGTGATTACCGACAATAATATAAGGAATGCTTTGTTCATTCGTTTAGTATCCAGGGTTTTGAGTTAATACGCCTTCCGATTTGTCAATTTCAGTTTGTGGTATCGGGAATAATTCGTGTTTGCCAACAACAAAATTTGGTATCGCTTTGGCTTCGTCCCATCTGATAAGGTCGAAGAAACGTTCCCATTCCATGGCAAGTTCTATCCGTCGTTCCTGATGGATTTTTGCCCTTAATTCAGCAACGTCAGTAGTTGTTACTTTCGGTAAAATGTCATTATTGCCGCCCCTTGCACGGGCCCGAACCATTTCTAATTTATCCAAAGCTTCGGTTGTGTTTCCTGTTTCCAGAGCAGCTTCAGCGTGCATCAGCACTACGTCGGCATAGCGAATTACCCGAATATTTACCCAGGTTCCCTGTGCTTCTGCGGGCCGCCCATAAATTCCGCGTTCAGAAAGTTTGGTATATGTTTTTTTATTGAAGAATTTGTATCCGCTTGCATCAGCCCTGACTGCTTTGCCATCCAATACGTCGCCATTGGCAATTACTGATGCAGCTTTACGCGGGTCGCCGGCTTCATAAGCATCCATCAATACCTGGCTGGGCGCGTTGAATCCCCAGCCTAAATTTGGAATTCCGCGGATACCTTGAATCTGGGCAAACTGACTTCCCAAATAAATTTCTTCTAAAGGTCTTTCTTCGCAATAAACCTCAAACACGGATTCGTCGCCGTACTCAAAGGCCTCGGTAAATATTTGGTCGTAAGGAGTATTTAAACTGTTGTCGCCTGAAGCAATAATGGCAGTCGTCTGACCCAGTGCGTCTGGCCAGTTGTTTTGATACATATATACTTTTGCCAATACTGCCCGTGCTGCATTCTGGGTGGCACGACCCGCATTACCTTCCGTTACCAGTGCTTTTCGTGTTGGCAATAGCGGAACAGCGGAAATTAAATCCCGTTCAATTTTCTGCCATATCTCTTCGCGTGTTGAGCGGGAAGGTGTTTTATCGGTTTGTCCGAGTACCCTGTCAACAAACGGTACGCCACCAAAAGCCTGCGCCAGCCTGAAATACATTACCGACCTCATGAACAATGCTTCTGCCGCGTATTTGCTTTTTAATGGTTCCGAATCGTCCAGCGCAGTTGCCAATGCCAATGCTTCGTTCGCAAGGAAAATGCTCTTGTAACAGGCACTGTAATAATCTGCAACAACAGCGCTCCCTGCAGTGTAGCTCAACGGTTTAAATTGAGTGACTTCACCACCATCACTGGGCGTACTTCCTTTTTCAACATCAGGAGTAGTATAATTGTGCATGGCAAGGCCTGCCCATGCAAAAGGCCAGCTTCGCAGCGTTGTATATGCTTCGCCCAATTTGGCCTCAACCAGTATTTTTGCATCCAGTTCGTTGTCCGGATTGTAGTTGTCATGATGCCACCGTCCTTTTGGGTAGCGGTCCAGAAAATCTTCAGAGCAAGCTGTGGCAATCAGCACGATCATTAAAAATAAGCTTATCTTTTTCATGTTCTTCAGAATTAAAAATTAACTGTTACGCCTGCCGTATAAACCGATGGAAGTGGGTAGGTGCCTCCGCTGTCGATACCGCCATTGAGAATTCCTCCACCGATTTCAGGAGTATATCCGCTGTTCTTTTTGAATGTGATGGGGTTTTGGGCATTCAGGAATATCCTGAATTTGCTGGCGCCCATCAGTTTAAGCACATTCTTCGGAAGGCTGTAGCCAAATTGAATGGCGCGAATGCGGAAGTAGGCGCCACTTTCAAGCAGGTTAGTCGATGGTTCGAAATTATTTCCGCGTGAATTATCCAATATGGGTTCAACATTCGATGTGCCTTCGCCATGCCAGCGATCGAGTGCGGTAGTGTAGAAATTGAACTGCGCGTAGGTCGGCAGTTTCTTTGTATTGATGATATCGTTTCCGTAAACTCCGTTGAAATCAATGGCCACATCGAAGTTCTTGTAGGCTCCGTTCAGGTTAATTCCGTAAGTAAATGTCGGGATACTGCTTCCGATGAAATCCCTGTCTTTATTGGTAATTTTCTGATCTCCATCCAAATCTTTGAAGCGAATATCTCCGGGTTTCGAATTCCATGAAGCAGGAAAATAATTGTCAATTTCAGCCTGATTCTGGAAAATTCCGTCCTGAACGTAGCCATAATATGCACCAACAGAATGTTCAACTGAAGTTCGGTGGTACTTGCCGGTAACGATATCCGAATCATCGTTTCCCAGCGAAAGTACCTTGTTTTGTAACGTTGCTCCGTTTGTGCTGATCCCGTAAGTGAAATCCCCGATTTTATCACGCCATCCGAGAATATATTCTATACCTCTGTTGCGGATTGAACCTGCATTGGTAATGGCATAACCAGCACCTACAGAAATCGGGGGAGCTACATAAGCCAGCAAGTCACTGGTTGTTTTGGTGAAAAACCCAAGTTCCAGCGCTAAACGGCTATCGAACAACTGACTTTCAAAACCAACATCAAAACCGGTCACCACTTCCCAGTGAATATTTTCGTCAACAAGGTTACTTACAGTAGGAATGTAATAGGTTTTTCCGTCAACGACTACTTGTTGTCCTTTTGGATTGATTGTTGGAAACCACAGGTAATTCACGATTTTATCGTTCCCCAGTTGTCCCCAGGAGGCTTTAATTTTTAAATAGTTTAGCTTATCGGATATGTTCTTTACAAACTCTTCTTCGGTTGCAACCCAACCCAAACCGATAGACGGGAAATATCCCCAACGTTTATTGGGCGAGAATTTTGATGAACCGTCAGCACGGAAAGTAGCTGAAACCAAGTACTTGTTGGCATACGAGTAATTTATACGGGCCAGGTATGAGATGAATGATTCCGCTTCATACCAATCGCCATTTGTTTTGTTGTTCGTAGAACCCATGCCTAACATCCAGAAATCTTCTGGCACAATCCACATATCGGCACTCACAAGTGTATCGGCACCAGCACTAAAACCTTTACTTTCCTGAATGCGCGCAGTATAACCTGCCATGGCATTGATGCGATGCAAGTCTTTGTTTTTGGTGTAATTAACAATCACATCCATCTGATATTTGGTGTATTCGCTTGTATTTCGGCTGAAAGATGTTTTTTCGCTTTTGTGTGAAGAGTTGGATGTTGCATTGTTAACATCGAAACGAGGCGTGTAATTGCTGCCTGTATTTATTCCAATGTCGCCATAACCGGTAGTCTTTATGGTAAAATCCTTTAGAAAGGCTATTTCAGCATATACATTGCCGACAGTTCTGTAACCATAACTTTCGCTGTTGCCTTTATTTATTTCCATTACAGCTAAAGGATTGGGTACATCTTTCTGAATACCTGGCGCCGGTGTGTAATACGATCCGATGTTGTTGGGATCGTGGTCTTCAGCCGGAGCGTATGGTGAGTAGGTTGGCAATGCCTGAGCAGCATTGGAAACGCTGGCTGTTGCAGGATCAGCATCCCAACGGCTTAAGGAGGCATTTCCTCCCATTTTAAAGTTTTTGGTAATGGTATAATCCCCGGCCCAACGCGCGTTATAACGTTGGTAAGCATTGTAATTCACAATACCATCTTGCTTGAAATATCCGAGCGAAAGTATGCTGCTTGATTTCTCTGAAGATTGTGAAACGCTTACGCCCTGGTTCGTTATTACTGCGGGGCGGAAAATATGCGATTGCCAGTCGGTTCCCCCACCCAATAAATCGGGTTCCCATTCAGTAGCTGAAGGATTCATGTTCCTGATTTGCTCGTTGTAGAGCATCGTAAATTCAGAAGCATTGGTAAGTTTCAGCCGATCGCGGTCTGTCAAAACCTGCACACCTGCATATCCATCGTAACTCACGGTCAGTTTTCCCTTGTCTGCCCGTTTGGTGGTAATAATGATTACCCCGTTGGCGCCCTGGACACCGAATATTGCCAGAGATGATGGGTCTTTCAGAACTTCAATGGAAGAAATATCATTTGGATTGACAAAGTCGATGTTGTCGACAAACATGCCGTCAACCACAAAAAGTGGGTTGGTGCTTGCATTCACAGTTGCTACCCCGCGCATACGAATGGTTGGGCTACCGCCTGCTGCTCCACTGTTTGTCATTACCAAACCCGGCACTTTCCCTTGCAATGCCTTTACCGGGCTGTAATCAGGAGAAGTTTTAAGTCCTTCTCCATCAATTGATACAATTGATCCTGTCAGGTCGCGTTTTCGTGCGACACCGTATCCAATTGCTACCACTTCATCCAAATCAAATGTTTGTTCTTTTAACTGAACATTGATAGTTGTTTGGTTATTGACGGGTATTTCCTGAGTTTGGAAGCCCATAAAACTAAATGCCAAAACTGCCTGTGGTTCTGCCTCAACGGAGTACTGCCCGTCGATATCGGTAATGGTACCCTGCATCGTGCCTTTTATCATGACACTTACCCCCGGCACCGTCTCGTTCTTTGCATCAGTTACCGTTCCTTTTATGGTTTGTATATTTTGTGCAAAAAGGAGGGTTACTGACAATAGTAGATTCAGTACGACAAAAAGTTTTTTCATAGTCATATTGTTTAAGTGATCAATTTGCTAAGTAAAACTACACTGTCCCGTAACGAATAAAAAACAAAACGATACACCTCTGATTCATCACAGCTGAAAGATGTTGCGCAACATTACACATTTACTACGCCAGAGGGTTAAAATACATACCTAAATAATTATTATAATGTCATTTATAGAATCGTAATTTAGTACATAGTTTAAACGATAAAATGACATTTTGGGTTCGGAAATGAAGTACTGATGAAGAAAAAAATATGTTTAAAGAGCGTTTTTTCTTTTTTTACTACTTTTAGTTCGTTTTAAGCCAAAAATTAAATGATAAAGTCCAATCAACCATACTGCCTGAAAGCATTTATTTTTATTGTTTGTCTGCTCTCCGGGTTTTATTTATTTGCTGAACCAGGGCTTAATTTAAAAAATTACATCAAACAAGAATATCAGGCAGCCAACCAAAACTGGTCGGTAGCACAGGATATTAATGGATACCTGTATTTTGCCAACAACATTGGGCTGCTCGAATTTGATGGGATTACGTGGACGCTTTACCCTGCTCCTGAAGGGGCTATTATCCGCTCGGTTGCCGTTGATAAAGAGAACCGCATTTTTACCGCCGGTTACCGCGAATTAGGATATTGGGAACGGAACGTACTTGGAAGACTCGAATATAAGTCGCTTAAACAAGAGGTGGAATTGAATTTCACCCCAAACGAAGAATTCTGGAATGTGATTACTTTCGGTGAAAACGTTTATTTTCAATCATTTTCGAAGGTTTACGTTTACGATTATCAGAAATTTAAAATCGTTCAGCCGGAGGGATTTGTAAATTCAATCTCTGATGGTGGCGACCGGATTCTCGTCAATATTATGAACAAGGGCATCTACGAAATCGATGAAATACATTTGAAACCTTATTTGGTCAACGATTTTTTAAGCCGAACGGAAATACGCTTTATTTTATCGCTCAGTCAATCACAAAAAATTATAGGTACGTCCAACGAAGGGCTACTGTTTTACGACGGGCAAAAGCTCACACAATGGCAACCTGAACAAACCGAATATTTCAGAAAAAATATTATCAACCGTGGTTGTTTGACCGCTGATGGTAAAATTATCATCGGGACAATTCTCGACGGGATTTCAGTTTTTGATCGGGCAGGAAAGCTTCTTCACCGGATAAATAAAGAGAACGGATTGCAGAACAACACTGTGCTCGGAGTAATTTCAGACACGAATCACAACATCTGGATTTCACTCGACAAAGGGATCGGTTTTGTTTCTTTTTCTCCCGATCCTTCGTTTACGATCGTTGAGCGAAATGAGTTGGGGGCTGTTTATACCGCAGCCATTTACCGCGACAAACTTTATTTGGGTACCAACCAGGGACTGTATTTCAGGCCATTTCAGTCATCCCACGAACCATTCCGGTTGGTTCCCGAAACCCAGGGCCAGGTTTGGGATTGCAAAGTGATTGACGACCGGTTGTTTGTAAACCACAACAAAGGAACCTTTGAGATTCAGGGCGATAAAGTGACGCAAATTTCGGCAGTTTCAGGAGGGTTCTCTGTTATCGAAGATCCGATGAAACCAAATACGATGGTTCAAAGCACTTATTCAAACCTGATATTTTACAAGAAGGATAATTCGCAGTGGAAAATCGATCGCGTAGTTTATCAGTTCAACGACCTGATTCGCTATCTCGAAGTGGATCACCTGGGAAATTACTGGGCCAGCCACCTGTACCGGGGCATTTTCAGACTGAAATTTAACAGCAGCGATTCATTGGTTTACAACCGCTACTATGGCAGCGAGGTCTTCGGGAAAGACAACAATATTCATGTGTTTAAGCTCGAAAACCGGATTGTTTTTACCACCGGCGAAAAACTTTATACGTTTGACGACCTGAATGATTCGATAGTTGATTATACAACGATGAACGAAAAACTGGGCAGTTACCAAAAGGCAACCCGCATCATTGCCGGTCCCGAAAACCATTACTGGCTGATTACCGATCAGTCTTATGGTTTGTTCATTATTCAGAATTCAGAAGTTAAAAAGATTAAAGAATATCCAACCAGGCTATTTAATAACCAGGTGATTACCGGATATGAAAATATTTTTCCGATTAATAAAAGTAAAGCCATTCTTTGCCTCGAAAATGGGTATGCGATTTTGAATGCCGATACGATCAGTCCGGCATCGCTTATTTCAGGAAAAAGGCCGGAGCTGCGGCGCACCAGCATAAGTGGCCCGAACGAACAAATGATTGATTTGCCACTGTACAGCCGGGAAATTACCATGCGGTACAACCGCAATAACCTCCAATTGCAGTTTTCATTTCCATTCTTTAGCAGCGACAATATTAAATATCAATCATTTATTGAAGGGCTCGACCGGCAATGGTCTGATCCACTTGAAAAGCCAATTTTCAGTTTTAAACGTATTCCGGAGGGCCGTTATAAATTAAAAGTTAAAGCCGTGAATTTGTGGGGGGAATCCAGTCTGGAGTATTCGATAGATTTGGTCATTTTGCCACCCTGGTATCTTTCGGTGCTGGCATATATCGGCTATTTCTTAATTGTAATAACCGGACTTTTGCTTTTCAGAAAACGTATTATTGCGCGAATTCAATTGAAAGAAAGCCGCGAGCGGGAAGAGAAAGAGCGGGAACTTGAAAAACTCCGGAATGAAAAACTGCTGGCTGAACTTTCGTTTAAAAGCAATGAACTGGCAAGTTCAACGATGGCGATCATCAAGAAAAACGAATTTCTGATGAATGTGAAGGAAATGCTTAACAACCAAAAAGAGGAACTTGGATCCCGGTATCCGGCAAAATATTACGACAAACTGGTACAAAAAATTGATGACAACATGACCAGTCAGGACGACTGGCGAGTATTTGATGCCAACTTTGACCGCGCGCACGAACAATTTATGAAGACACTGAAAGGAAATTACCGGGAGTTGACCCCCAGCGATTTACGGTTATGTGCATTTCTCCGGATGAACCTTTCATCGAAGGAGATTGCCCCGCTTTTGGGAATCTCGGTTCGCGGTGTCGAAAATCATCGCTATCGTCTCCGGAAAAAATTAAACCTTGATGCCGACGGAAATCTGACTGATTTTATCATCAGACTGTAACAATGCAAGCAGCCCGCTCCTGAAATCAGAAACGGGCTCTTGTTTGCTTGTCACTTATTTTCTCTCATGCCAGCTAAAGTGACAGATTTGGCTGCACTGCCTGCTGATGATCCGAAGTAGTAACTGTAAATTTGAGTCAGAATTGCACTCAAAACTCCTAAAATATAAAGTACGATATCCCGGCTTTCTTCTGTGATACTATCTGGTTTAAAAATCAGGATATAAAAGAAAAGTAGTGTAATCAGGGTAGTTCCAGCTGCCAATGAATGTTGTATGTTTTTAGCCATCCATGAGGCGTGTTCGCTGGTTTGCACCTGAACTTCGCGCTGGCGGGCGCTGCTGATATCTCCAAGCATCATTTGCTGCTCTTCGTTTGAGAGCTTTTTTAAATCAAGCTGAAACTGCATTTCTGACTTCCGGATTTCATTTTCCAGCTGTAATTTTTCTTCTTTGGTTGTAATTACATTGTCGAGCACTTTGCCTACCGAATCGACAAGCGTATTGGCTCCT
>DAITNH010000077.1:0-8946 GCA_036834745.1 Prolixibacteraceae bacterium | reverse complement strand
TGTAATTACATTGTCGAGCACTTTGCCTACCGAATCGACAAGCGTATTGGCTCCTCCTGAAAAAAGGTCTTTGATGAAACTCATGACTTATAGATTTACGATTTAATTATTTGCGATCCAATTCATTTACTATTTATTCATTTACTATTTACAATTGGTTGCCATGAACGAAGCTTGAGTTTAAATAGTAAATAGTAAATTGTCCAATAGTCAATTTTCGCCAAGGGCGCGCAGCACCCAACCGTAGAAATATTTGCGGCTGGTAGGTCTTTTTTTGACGATGCTAACATAGCGGGCAATTTTTGCAACTGTAAATGCTGCCAGAAAATGCTCTGCATTGAAGGCGTTTAGGTCGGCTATGGATTTTGGGCCGATGACTCCATCTGTTTTTGCACCGATGACCAATTGTGCCAAAGAGGCACTGGTACCTATGCCGGCATTGACACCAAAGTCGAAAATAGAGTTGGCAACTGCCTGGTCGGTAATTTCATCGCCTCTCATTTTATCCCAGAAAGTCACCCGGTAAAAATCGGTAACAGCTTCCTGAATTTCGGCATCCTTGTCTAGATTGGCCGGGAAACCGGTTTGCCGTTTCAGCATATCAACAGTTGTCCAGCCGTCCCATTTACTGTGAATTTTGCGGGCAACACCTTTGTAGGTTTCGCCCCCCGGATCGTCCGGGTCGTTGACGTAACCACCTTCATGGGCTATCATCAACTGGAATGCAATGGTAAAATCTGCCATAAATGAAGAATTAGGGTAAATAAATATATAGAGAGTGTATAGTCTTTATTTATCTGTTCACTAATTTACAACGATTTATTTTATTTTTTACCTGTGTCATGAATTTATTTTACTACTCATGGGGTGAATAGAAGGTCACCCCATGAGTAATATTCAATTCAAGTGGCCCTGTGAGTAATATTTCTAAAAAAAAGACCCGCTCCGCATTCACGAAACGAGTCTTTTATCTTTTGTCTAAAATCGAATATCTAATATCTTTTCATTTCAGTCCCCGGCGTTTCAGCAGCGGTTCAATGGAAGGTTCCTGACCACGGAAGTTTTTATAAATAACCATTCCTTCGTCTGATCCGCATTTACTCAATAAAGTACGGAATTTAGCAGCATATTCAGGATTGAAAAGATCGCCGCTTTGTTTGAAAGCATCAAACGCATCGGCATCCAGCACAGCGGCCCAGGTGTAAACATAGTAACCGGCGGAATAACCTCCGGAGAAAATGTGTGAAAAATAGGTGCTGCGGTAGCGTGGTACAATTTCATCGATCAGTCCGATTTTATCCATCGAGGCTTTTTCGAAGGCTAACACATCGCCCTCAAACGCTTTGGTATGCCAATCCATATCGAGCAACGAAGCAGCAAGGATTTCAACAGTTTCGAAACCCTGATTGAACTGTGCACTTTTACCCAGTTTCGCAATCAATGCCTCCGGAATTACTTCACCGGTTTCGTAATGTTTGGCATAAGCACGCAAAACTTCAGGTTCTGAAGCCCAGTTTTCCATGATCTGCGAAGGAAGTTCGACAAAGTCGCGGGCAACCACTCCGGCGGTGCGACGGTAGGTTCCATGGGTAAACAATGCATGGAAAGCATGACCGGATTCGTGGAACAAAGTAGTTACTTCGTCGAAGCTTAACAGAGCAGGAACATCGCCCGATGGACGTGTAAAATTACAAACGATGGAAACTACCGGTGTAATCATTTGTCCGTTTATGTATGATTGGTCGCGGTAGCCGGTTTGCCATGCTCCGTTGCTTTTTCCGGGGCGCGGGTGGAAATCCATATAGAAAACGCCAATGTGTTTGCCATCAGCTTCCTGAACTTCATAAGCAATGGCTTCTTCGTTGTAAACCGGAATATCGGTACGTTTTATGAATTGCACACCATAAAGTTTGTTGGCTACATAAAACATTCCGTCAACCACATTTTCGAGTTTGAAATAAGGTTTCAACTGGGCTTCGTCCAAATCGTATTTTGCTTTGCGAACTTTCTCGGCATAATACCACCAGTCCCACATTTCCAGTTCAAATTTTCCGCTTTCTTTGTTGATTAGGGCCTGCATGTCAACACGTTCTGTTTTTGCTCTTTCGAGGGCTGGCGTCCACAGTTTCATCAGGAATTCGTTGATGGTTTCAGGCGTTTTTGCCATGTTAACATCAACTGTATAAGCGGCATGATTGGCAAAACCAAGCAATTTGGCGCGTTGGTCGCGCAGTTTTACTATTTTTTCGATTACCTGTTTGTTGTCGAATTCGTTGTTGTTATTGCCACGATTGGTATAGCCTTTATAGAGTTTTTCGCGCAATTCACGGTTTTCGGCATATTGAAGGAATGGGATCATGCTTGGTTTTTGCAGCGTGAAAATCCATTTTCCTTCCAGACTGTCATTCTTTGCAAGTTCGGCAGCGGCGGCAATTACATCGTCAGGCAAACCTTTCAGGTCGGCATCGTTATCGACCACCATTTTGAAATTTTTATTGGTTTCAGCCAGCGTATTTTCACCGAATTTCAGTTCCAGCATCGAAAGCTCGTCATTCAATTTGCGCAGTTCTGCCTGTTTTTCGTCTGAAAGATTGGCGCCGTTGCGTTCAAAATCCTGATAGTATTTTTCAACCACTCGCAATTGCTCGGCATCCAGATTTAACTCATTGCGTTTTTCGTAAACAGCTTTCACCTTTGCAAACAATTCTTTATTCAGCATGATGTTGTTGCTGTGAGTGGTCAGTTTTGGAGTGATTTCGCGCGCCAAAGCCTGCATTTCGTCGTTTGTATTGGCCGAATTCTGGTTGAAAAATACATAGGATGCTCTTTTCAGCAAATCTCCCGACAGGTCAAAAGCCAGGATTGTATTGTCAAAAGTAGCTTCTTCCTTGTTGTCGGTGATCGCTTTAATTTCAACCACTTGTTCCGAAATCCCCTCTTCGATGGCTGGCAGGTAATGTCCCATCTTTATTTCATTAAAAGGTGGAACCTGATGAGGTGTTTTGTACTCGCTGAAGAATGGATTACTCATGTCTTTCTGTGGTGCTTTTGATGTGTTGCAGGCACTAAAAATTAGTGCAACAGCGATAATTGATATTCCTAATTTGAGCATTACAAATGGTTTTAAATTGTTTTTGTTCTATTATTTTCTTTAAACGTTGTCAGGTTTTTCAAACGCTGACAGGTTGTACTTAAAGCGTGACGATGACAGCGTCACGCTTTAACCATACTATTTCAAACCTCTGCGTCTCAATAGAGGTTCAATCGATGGTTCTTGTCCCCGGAAGTTATTGTAAACAACCATTCCTTCGTCTGATCCGCATTTGGTAAGCAAGGTGCGGAATTTGGCAGCGTATTCAGGATTGAACAAATCGCCGCTTTGTTTAAACGCGTCGAAAGCATCGGCATCCAAAACTGCGGCCCAGATATAAACGTAGTAACCGGCTGAATATCCTCCGGAGAAAATATGCGAAAAATAGGTACTGCGGTAGCGTGGCACAATCTCGTTGATCAGGCCAATTTTATCCATCGAAGCCTTTTCGAAAGCTTCCACGTCGCCGTTAAAAGGTTGGGTGTGCCAGTCCATATCGAGCAATGAAGCAGCCAGATATTCAACTGTTTCGAAGCCCTGATTGAATTGTGCACTTTTGGTCAGTTTGGTAATCAATGCTTCAGGAATTACTTCGCCGGTTTCGTAATGTTTTGCATAAACGCGGAGAACTTCAGGTTCTTTAGCCCAGTTTTCCATGATTTGAGAAGGAAGCTCAACAAAATCGCGGGCAACGTCTCTGGAAGTCCGACGATAAGGACCGTCAGCAAAAAGGGTATGGAAAGCATGTCCGGATTCGTGGAACAAGGTGGTTACCTCGTCGAAGCTCAACAGGGCAGGAACATCACCGGCGGGGCGTGTGAAATTACAGACGATTGAAACTACCGGGGTAATCCGTTGCCCGTTTTCATAAGATTGTCCGCGGTAGCTGGTACACCATGCACCTGCGTTTTTTCCGGGGCGTGGATGGTAATCCATGTAGAACACCCCAATGTGTTTACCATCGGCTTCCTGAACCTCGTAAGCGATTGCTTCTTCGTGATAAACGGGAATGTCGGCGCGTTTAATGAATTGTACACCATATAATTTGCTGGCGACATAGATCATTCCGTCAACCACGTTTTCGAGTTTGAAATAAGGTTTCAGCTGGGCTTCGTCCAAATTGTATTTTGCTTTGCGTACTTTTTCTGCATAATACCACCAGTCCCACGATTCGAGTTTGAAATTTCCGCCCTCTTTGGCAATCATAGCCTGCATGTCGGCACGTTCAACTTTGGCCCGTTCGAGCGCCGGTGTCCAAAGTTTCATCAGGAAATCATTGATGTTTTCGGGCGTTTCTGCCATGTTGATATCCACAGCATAAGCAGCAAAATTATTGAACCCCAACAATTTTGCACGTTTGTCGCGCAGGGTGATAATTTTACCGATAATTTCTTTGTTGTCGTTGGCATTGTTGTTATTGCCCCGGCCAATATATCCTTTATACAGTTTCTCGCGCAGTTCACGGTTTTCGGCGTACTGAAGGAAAGGTAGCATGCTTGGTTTTTGCAGCGTGAAAATCCATTTTCCGTCCATGCTGTCTTTTTTTGCCTGTTCGGCGGCGGCAGTAATTACATCAGCCGGAAGTCCTTTCAGATCGGCTTCGTTTTCGACCACCATTTTGAAATTCTTATTGGTTTCGGCCAGCATATTTTCACCGAACTGGAGACTCAACATCGAAAGTTCGTCGTTCATCTTGCGAAGTTCGGCTTGCTGTTCATCCGATAGGTTGGCGCCATTCCTTTCAAAATCCTGATAATGTTTTTCGACAACCCGTAATTGTTCAGCATTCAGATTTAGCTCATTACGTTTTTCGTAAACGGCTTTTACCCTTGCGAACAATTCTTTGTTAAGCATGATGTTGTCGCGGTGAGCCGATATTTTCGGGGTTATTTCGCGGGCAAGCGCCTGCATTTCGTCGTTGGTATTGGCCGATTTCAGGTTTGAAAAAATATTGGCCTTGCGAAGCAGTTCTCCCGATTGGTCGAACGCAAGCATGGTGTTGTCAAACGATGGTTCTTCCTTGTTGTCGGTAATTGCTTTTATTTCAGCCAACTGTTCTTCAATTCCGGCGTCAATGGCCGGCATAAAATGCTCCAGTTTTATTTCATTGAATGGCGGCACCTGGAACGGCGTGTTGTACTCGCTGAAGAAAGGATTGCTCATGTCTCTCTTTTGTTCTTTACTTGTGTTGCACGCAGTCGCGAACAGAGCAAGACCGATGACTGATAAAACGATTTTTTTCATGATTGTATATTGTTTTGATTATTAAGTAATTCGAGTTTTTGCTATTTGGCCCGAAATATAGAGATTATGCTTTGTTACAAAGCTGATAAAAGTCGCAAAAATGAGAGAAACATGATTTAATTCAGTAAAAGTAGAAGTCGGTTCAGCATAAATTTTATTTCAAACCAAAAACTGCTGATATAAATAGATATGCACAGCAGTATAGAATACCAATTTCAGCAATTATTTTACGGAGCTGAATGTCATTGTTAAGGATGTCATTTTACGGTTATTTTTTGTTTCCTCACCCCAATTTTTGTTTACTTTTGCCGATCGTTGAATTTCAGAAGTAAAAGACAAAAATTATGAACATATCTTATCGCTGGTTAAAAGAATACATTAATCTTGAATATACGCCAAATGAAGTTGCAGCATTCCTAACCCAGATTGGACTGGAAGTGGGAAGCATGGAAGAAGTTGAAACCGTAAAAGGTGGACTGAAAGGATTGGTAATCGGTGAAGTTGTAACCTGTGAGCAACATCCTGATTCTGATCATTTGAGTAAAACGACTGTGAATGTTGGTTCCGGTGATATTTTGCCAATAGTTTGTGGCGCTTCTAATGTAGCTGCCGGGCAAAAAGTAGTGGTTGCAACTGTCGGAACGACCTTGTACGACAGCGATAATGAATTTAAAATCAAGAAATCGAAAATACGAGGTGAGGCTTCGGAAGGAATGATTTGTGCCGAAGACGAAATTGGATTGGGCAGCAGTCACGAGGGGATTATGGTACTCGATCCGTCAGCAGTTCCCGGAACTCCTGCCAGCAAATATTTCAATATCGAATCTGATTTTGTGCTCGAAGTTGATTTGACACCCAATCGCATCGACAGCGCTTCGCACATCGGAATTGCACGCGACCTCGCAGCTTACATATCACAAAAAAACGAAATATCCTATCACCGCCCTTCGGTTGAGGCTTTTAAAGTTGACAATCATACGCTTGAAATTCCGGTCGAGGTTCAAAATTCCGATGCCTGTCACCGTTATTCAGGAGTAACCATTTCGAATGTTGTGGTGAAAGAATCTCCTGAATGGCTGAAAAATAAGCTGAAATTAATCGGGCTAAAACCCATCAATAATATTGTTGACGTTACCAACTTTGTGCTTTTCGAAACAGGGCAGCCACTTCACGCATTTGACGCCGCCGAAATTGAAGGTGGCAAAGTGGTGGTTCGCACGCCCGATGCAGGCGCCAAATTTGTGACCCTCGATGGCATCGAACGCGAAATGCATCCCGATGATTTGATGATTTGTAATGCAAATTCTGCCATGTGTATCGCCGGTGTTTTTGGTGGTTTGCATTCAGGAGTAAAAGATTCTACTAATAGCGTTTTTCTTGAAAGCGCTTATTTCGATTCGGTTTACATTCGCAAAACCGCGCGTCGCCATACTTTGAGTACCGATGCTTCGTTCCGATTCGAACGAGGAACCGATCCGAACGGAACCATTTACGCGTTGAAACGTGCAGCGCTGCTGATTAAAGAAGTGGCCGGCGGTGAAATTTCTTCGGAAATTGTGGACGTTTATCCAAATCCGGTCTCCGATTTTAAAGTGGACGTTACTTATTCAGGAATTAAACGCTTGATTGGCGTTGACCTCGGAAAAGAGCGTATTAAAAATATTCTGGGTGCACTCGAAATCAGGATAGAAACTGAAACCGAAACCGGACTTTCATTGCTGGTTCCGCCTTACCGTGTTGACGTTAAACGTGAGTGTGATGTGATCGAAGAAATTCTGCGCATTTATGGTTACAATAACATCGAATTGCCCAGTCAGGTGAATTCCTCGCTGCAATATTCGGTAAAACCTAACCCGACCAATATTCGCAACCTGATTGCCGAAATGTTGACTGCACAAGGATTTAACGAAATCTGGTCGAATTCGCTCAACAAAACTTCCTACTACGAAAACAACGCGGTGTTCCCGATTGAAAATACCGTAAAAATATTCAATCCATTGAGCAACGATTTGGGAAGTATGCGCCAGACATTGCTGTACGGCGGTTTGGAGTCGATTGCGCACAATGCCAACCGTAAAAATCCTGATTTGCGGTTGTACGAATTCGGAAACTGCTACTTTTTCAAAGGAAGCAGCCTGAAGGAAAATCCGATCATGAATTACCGCGAAGAGGAGCACCTGGCTTTGTTCGTTTCGGGCGAAAAAGAAGCTGCCAATTGGGCGATTCCGGCCGCAAAATCAAGTTTCTTTCAATTGAAAAGTTATGCTGAAAATGTATTGAAACGCATGGGTTTTCAGGTTGCGAATCTGAAAACTGAAGGTGTTTCGAATGAGATGATCAGCGAAGGAATCAGCTATTCGGTAAACGGTAAAAAACTGGTAGAATTTGGAACAATTTCAGGAAAAGTATTGAAGCCATTTGGCATTGAAAACCCTGTTTATTATGCCGATTTCAGCATGGATACCTTGTTTGTTGAATTGAAAAACAACAAGGTGGTATTTGCTGAATTGCCCAAATATCCTGAAGTTCGCCGCGATTTGGCTTTGCTGCTTGATAAAAATGTTCAATTCAATCAGTTGCGCGATCTGGCTTTCCGTTCGG
This sequence comes from Prolixibacteraceae bacterium, assembly GCA_036834745.1. GTDB lineage: Bacteria > Bacteroidota > Bacteroidia > Bacteroidales > Prolixibacteraceae > Aquipluma. Next base: position 1,010 of record DAITNH010000077.1, on the reverse strand, counting down.
AACGGAAACTGCTGCAATCTGTTGATTTGTTTGATGTTTACGAAGGCAAAGGCGTTCCAGAAGGCAAAAAATCGTATGCGATCAGTTACATTCTGCGCGACGATGAAAAAACGCTGAACGACAAACAGATTGAAAAGATCATGCAAAAACTGGTTTCAACCTACGAACGCGAATTGGGCGCGCAGTTGAGGTAATCAAATGAGCAATCAGGCAAAAGGAATACTTTACACATTAATTACCGTGCTGATGTGGGGCGTTTTGGCCATTGCGCTGAAAGTTGCTTCCAAGGAAATCGATTCTCCTACGATTGTATGGTTCCGCTTCTCGCTGGCGTTTTCAGGAATGTTTGTATGGATGGCTGTCAGTAATCCGAAAGAACTGAAAATACTCTATAAACCCAGTTGGCTGATTGTAATTTCGTCGTTGGCGCTTGCCTGGAATTACATCGGTTTTATGTTGGGAATTCAATACACCAGTCCGAGCAATGCGCAGGTAGCCATTCAGTCGGGACCGGTTTTGCTGGCTGTTTTCGGCATTTTCTTCTTCAAGGAAAAGATTTCGCGGATTCAAATTGTTGGATTTTTGTTGACGATTGTTGGGTTTTGGATCTTTTATCAGCAGCATGTTGGCGCGGTTCCGGCAGGGCAGGAGGGACAATACACCAAAGGCATGCTGATTACACTTACCGGAGCAGTGGCCTGGGCAATTTATGCCATTCTGCAAAAGAAACTTGTTCTAAGTTATTCGGTGGGCACGCTCAATGTGTTTATTTTCGGATTGCCCGTTTTATTGTATTTGCCGTTTGTCGATTTCGCAAATTTGGCGCACATCAGTTTTGGTTATTGGGCGCTGCTGGTATTCCTTGGCGCCAACACGCTGATTTCCTACGGTTGTTTATCGCTTGCCCTCAAATACCTCGAAGCCGGAAAAGTCAGTGTCATCATCGTATTAAACCCGATTATCACTTTTATCCTGATGGGAGTTTTAACCTGGATGCAGGTCACCTGGAT
>DAITNH010000076.1:0-18456 GCA_036834745.1 Prolixibacteraceae bacterium | reverse complement strand
GCGAAACTCCATTCGTTTGCTCTTATGGCCCCGGCATCTTCAAAATAGGCATAGTAACCGGTGGTGAAAACAAAATCTATCTGCTCAATGCAAACGGATCTGTCGCCCGAGGATTCCCGCAAGCCGGAAACACCGCGTTTGTGCTTGGTAAATTCAACGATTCAAGCTCCTATTTCAATTTGTTGGTTGGCAATGAGGATGGAAGCGTTGTGAATTACAAGGTTGAATAACTCAAAATAAAAACCCCCGGCATCTTTCGAAACCGGGGGTTTTTATAATTCTATACAACTGTTAATTGAATACTGAAAACTGAGACTGATTACTGATCACTTTATCACGCTTTCTTCCATTGTTCGCGCATCAGTTTTACTGCAGCGGGCAAAGTATCTTTCGCATCGCCCACAGAATCACATTCAAAACTCACATAATCCTGATAATTGATTTCCTTCAGTCCGCGGAAACCATTGATGTAATTGTCGGCTTCCCCGTCTTCTCCGGGCATTTTGCGCCTTTTGCGGCTGGCAATGTGCACATGCCGCAAATAATCGCCAGCTGCCAGAAAAGCAGCGCGATCATTGGTTTCTTCCCAGGTCATGTGCCAGAAATCTCCCATCACGGCAGCGCCGGCGCTTTTCACATCGCGCACTATAGAAGCTCCATCGGCAACCTGACGGCAGAAATAACATTCTCCACGGTTCAAAGGCTCGAGTAATATTCGGGTGTTGTGCTGAAGTGCATAATCGCCCAGTTCTTTCATCTGGCCAATCAAAAGTTCACGTGCTTCTTTGTCGGGCAGCGATTTTTGGTTATTGAATGCCGGAACAAAAATTACTCCGGTAGAACCCAGTTCGCCAGCTGCACCAATGATCACCTTCAACGAATCCATGCATTTTTTCTGAATGGCAGGATCATCGGCAATCAGCCAACCTTCGAAACCGGCACAAATCGCACTCACTTTCATGTTACGGTTCTGCAAGGCCTGTTGAATTTCACTTACTCTTTTTTCAAGGCCACCGCCCCAAATCTCAAGCCCGACAATATCGAGAGATTCCATAAAATCGAGTTTTTCAGTCAGCGACTTGCCCGGGGCCACGCCTTCCTGACACGAAATTTTAAATGGTAATGTGGAAAAACAGCGACTGAATATTGACAATAAAGAATGCATAGATAGAATTGTAGATATTTTTTTTAAAACTTTATCCCAACTCCAATTTCAAGGCCATGATAAGCAATTGTACTGCTTTTTGCAGAAGTAATAAAAATCTGATATCCGCCATTCAAACTTATTCCTTTATAACAAAATGATAAACCAAGTCCAGATTTGGTTCCTGGAGCAGTATAATTTGAAACCGAATTGTATAATACGTTGTTTTGTTCTGTAACAAATATTTCATTTGAAACATTGAAGATGCCAGCCGAAATATATGCCGAAAAATTAACATATTTGAAATTTGTTGAAATTTGGGGTCCGAAATAAAGAGCTCCTACTAAGGTCTTGCTGTTGCTTTCTTCTCCATCCTGGTAAAAAGTTCCTAACAACCATTGTAAATTCTCACGTTTTGTCGGGATAATCATTTTCAGATCATAGCCTCTGATTAAGGATGTTCGCGATGCTCCAATTTTTGTCAGTTCAATTGTTTGATCAATTGGCCCCGCAATACCTGTAATAAAACTAAGCCTTAGTTCAGGCTTTTGACTATTTTCTTGAGTATAACCTTTTGTTAAAATCAAGAGAAGTAGGACTAAGGAGACATTTAATTTTTTCATATTTTTTTCTTTTAATTATCTAAAATGGATGCTATTTCCCAATAGCATCCATTATTTTTATATATCACCAAGTAATTACCATGTTCGGATTTTGAAGAATTTCTTCTTGTGCATTCCCATATTGAGCTTTAATTCCATAACTATAATTTCTCCAGACAATTGGCTTTTCCCAATAATACACAAATTCGGTACTTATATTCTTATCAGAATTTTTAAAGGTAAGTTTAACACTGCCATTTGCACTAGCATTTATTATACCAGCTGTTTTATCTTTGAATGGCGCTTTCACACCAACATTAATATCAAAACTACCTGAAAACCACTCACCATCATACTCAACAATATTGACTGACATAACAGATTGTGTAAAATCTTTATCCCAATTATCAAGGATCGCAATCCTCGGATTATAAACTCCATCATATCCAGTAAGTGCCAGTTCATTTCTGTGTGCAGGCTCATAGCGAAATTTTTCTTTAAGTATTGTAGGAGCAGTTCCTCCCTTAGTCATTGTAGCAATAGAAATATCAAACTCAGGCGCTCCATACACCCATGATTCAATATCTCCTAAATTTGGAACTAAAATTGAGTTTAAATAAAGTGGTTGCCCTACACTTCTTTGGGAACTATATTCGACATCAAATGCGGCGTCTGAAACACCTGTACTTGTTTGATAATAAACTTGGTAGTGATATAAATTTGAAGGATATTCAGACAAAAGAGAATTATCAGTATAAGAATTTACCGTCGTGGGTAAAGTAGCTATAGTTTCAAAATCAGTTGATAATCCAACGATTCTCCTCTTAATAATTATGTTTGAATTGTATGAATAAGGAAGTGTATTATTCCAGGACAAAAACATTTGACTAGCCCAAATATTTTGAGAAGAAAAATTTGAAGGTGAGGCTGGCTTTGTACTAAACGTAACCCCAACACCATTACTATATGAAGAAAAAGTGTTGTATGTGTTTGACCATGATCTTATTCTATAATAATACGTATTACCATTGGATAATCCATTAACATCCAGAAAATCAAATATATCTCCATCAACAACTGCAATAGTTGAGTAGCCACTTCCTGAATTTTTTTCAATCATAATCTCATCATTCATAGAACCACTAAAATCCCACGTAAGATGTATTCCAACAGATGAAGATGTTCCTGCCAAATTCATAGGCCTAACCGCTCCATCCTCAATAATCTGAGCAATCTTTAATTGCAATCGTGGGTTAGTTATATTGCCTTCTTTGTCTGTACGTTCACTTAAACTCACAACAATTACAGGCATTTCTGGAATAATTCTATTGTTAAGTTTAATAATATCACCTTTACTATTATAGGCTTCTATTTCTTCCTGAACTTCTCTGTAATCGGAAGTTAAGAAGACAACTACAGGTTCAAATGATTTATAGTCCCACTTTTCACAATTTACAGGTACAGAAATCTGAAGCATTTTGTTGGAGGATCCAAATTTTTCAATTTCTTCTTTCTTCTCTTTTATATCAGCCTTTTTGCCAACAATGTCTTCTGAATTATCAGCAATAACTTCCAACAAATCGGTTTCAATTCCTTTTGAGTTCAATTTCTTTTGTTTGAAATCCTTCCAAATAATGTTATAATCACCATCAACTTTCAGTAAAGCTTCTTCTTTAACCAATTTTCGTAAGTCTTCATTGGTCATAGCTTTAGCAAAAGCTTTAGCAAATTTTCGAATATTTTTATCATAATCAGACTTATCGGCCTGTAAGGAATACAGGTTTGATAAATCGCTACCGGACAACTCACTATGAGTTAATGAAGCATTCTTTAAATCATCTTTTTGACAACTAGTAAAAAAAAAGATTCCAATAAACACAACCACAAAAAAACAATAAATTTTTTTCATACTTTTACACAGGTTGTGGGCAGGTTAGCGGTAACTTCCTTGCCCGGTTAAACAATCATATTTATTTTGCAACCCGGCAGTTTAATACTGTCGGGTTGTTTTATTTTATAAATATAAAATACTTTTTTGTTAAAATCATATGTTTTTTTCAATCCCCCCCCCGTATTTAATCATAATATATTAATTGTCAGTCACTTATAAATATAATGTTATATAGCATGAAAATAATTGATTTTTGAGGGTTACCTTGCTGATTTACCTATGTTAATTAATTAATGTAAGCAAAAACTTCAAAATGGACTGAATACCAGATATATATACATCATATATCATCTCTTAGCCTGAACTTAATGGAAGCTTAAGACGCAAAAAGCCCCGGAAGTATAACCACCGGAGCTTTTTATTAATGTTCTTTCATCTGGCCAACCAAAAGCTCCCGTGCTTCTTTGTCGGGCAGCGATTTTTGGTTGTTAAATGCCAACGATCAACGATTAACGATTTTTGATTGAAGATTTACTTCGTTAATCACCAATCGTTAATCTCTATGCTTTATTCTCTTCACCCGGAATTGCTACCTGAGCAGTTCCAACGATTCCAACCGATCCCATAATGTAAGTTGTTGGCCCAAGCTTCATGTCAGAGTTCATCATTTCGTCCCATGTAACTTCTTTTCCGGTGTAAGCCGAAACGCGTCCCATAATGGCAGTCATGTTCGAAATGGCAGTCTGCTCGGCTTCGTTTACAGGAATGTTCTGGCGGATACAAGTTACCAGGTCGATATGTTCCTGAACGTAAGGACTAACTTTAACACTCTTCATGGGTTGACCTTTGTCGTCAAGCGGATAAGCATAAGCAAATTTTTCGGCACCTGTTGCATCCCAGATTTTATCTTTACAGTTGGAAGAACCATTGGTTCCCATGATAAATTCGGAAACATTGTTTGCAGTTCCGTTGATCTGACGACACATACTGTGCATGTGCATACCGTTATCATAAACAAAATCAACGCTGAAATTATCGTATTGATCGCCTGTTACACGACGGTGGCGTGATCCAAAACCAACAGCTTTGGTCGGATGTTTTCCGGTAAACCAGGTAATTACATCAATATTGTGAACGTGCTGTTCAACAATGTGATCGCCCGACAACCACAACCAGTTTACCCAGTCGCGGATCATGTATTCCATTTCCGACCATTCAGCTTTTGGATTACGATACCACAATTGATTCTGATTCCAGTAGCAATTTGCCGAAGTAATATCGCCAATTGCGCCATTCATCACCTGTTTGTAAACTTCAACATAATCAAGTTGGTGACGACGTTGCGTTCCGGTTACAATTTTAAGACCGAGTGGTTCTGCTTTTTTTGCTGAAGCCATAATCGAGCGGATACCAACCGGATCAACAGCAATCGGTTTTTCCATGAAAATATGTTTGCGTGCCTGAACAGCAGCTTCGAAATGCAATGGACGGAAATGAGGAGGAGTAGCCAGAATTACCACATCCACACCAGAGTCAAGTACTTTTTCATAGGCATCGAATCCAACAAATACGTTTTCATCGGCAACTTCCATGTTTTTTTCTTTTTTCAGCTTTTCACGGCAGGCGGTGATATTGTCCAGAAAGGTATCGCCAAGCGCATGAACGCTCAGGTTTGGACCAGCATTCAGGAAGTCGATCATGGCACCTGATCCCCGGCCACCACAGCCAATAATACCAACTTTCAGGGGAGCGCCATCTGGTGCCTGTTCCAAAAGAGGTGGCAGATTTAATACTACTTCAGGTTTTTTAGGGCCTGCACATGAACTCAAAGCATTAACACCAATGACACCCACTGCGCTTATAGCAGCAGCATTTGCCAGGAATTTTCTTCTTGAAAAATTTGATTCACTCATGGTTCCTTTAGTTTTATAATATTCAATTTGGTTTATAAATTCTACTATTTATTTGCCGGTAGTTTCATCCAGTTCACAAACAACACGGAATCCAACCATGTTAGAATCAGAATACCACCAAATACTTTTTGGTATCTGCGGATCGGTTCTCATCCATGTTTCGTCTTGTGTAAAATCACGGGCAGCACTGCGAACTTCAGTCGGTTCACTTTTAAACGAACCACCGCGAATCACACGTTCTGTTCCTGACGCAGGACCTTTTGGATCTTTAACGCCATCATTCAATGCTGAATAGGCATCCGGATCATACCAGTCTGCGCAGAATTCAGCAACATTTCCAAGCATGTTTTTCAGGCCAAACGGATTTGGTTTTACAGCGTTCGGCTTTTGTGTTTTAGCCATGCTGTTTCCCGAATAAATAACGTATCGGTCAATGTTGGTGGTATCTGCACCGAATATTTTATTCATCAAACGGTCTTTTGAGTATTTTTTCGGATCGCCTTCAAAGAAATAAGGAGTTTGTGATCCGGCACGGCAGGCGTATTCCCATTCTGCTTCAGTTGGGAGCCGGTATTTTTTGCCTGTTTTAAGTGACAGCCATTTACAGTAAGTTTCGGCAGTTGCAAAACGCATGGTTATAGCCGGGCGATTTCCCATTCCCCAGTTCTGGTCAGGTTGACCGTATGGCGGGGTTGGTCCGCTTATGGCATCTACCTCTCCTTCGACCGGCGCAGTTTTTATGTCTGTGGTGCGTCCTTCTCCTCCGGTCTGGCTATAGAAAACCAGAAATTCGTCCCAGGTAACTTCCACCTCGGCCATGTAAAACGGACTGATTTCAACTTCTTTTACCGGACCTTCATCTGGTCGGCGGTACGGTTCATTTTCCGGACTTCCCAATTTGAATTTTCCACCCGGAACAGCAATCATGCTGAAGGATATCGTCGATCCGGGAATTAATTCAGTAAAATCGGCGAATTTTTCAACTTTGGTTGCTTCGGTATAAACAACCTGATTAACTCCTGAACCCTTTCCAAAGTCGGAGTTGCTGGCATGTTTGGCATTCGGATCGTAGTGCCCAACATGCAGATGACAATTGATACATTCCAGCCTGGCTTCGTTTTGAGTATAATAAAGGTGCGCGTCTTGTCCTTCCTTGTTCAGTTTAAGCGGGAACAGGTTTGCATGGCATTTCACACACGAAGCTTTGAAGGTAAAATGTTGGGCTTTTTCAACAGTACGCTTGGCTTCCCAGTTGAATTCAGCCGAATCTTTTGTCAGTACCCCATAAATGTCCTTGATTCCCAACCGGGCTTTCTGATACAGATAACCCTCGCCTTTTGGCGGAAGATGGCAATCGACACAATGAACCTGAATACCACCTTTATTATCGTAATGGGTAGAAAGTTTCCATGATTCAAATACATGCGGATGAACGTGGCATGAAGCACAAAATTCGTCGGTTGAAGTATATTCTACAGTTTTATTGCCAGTAACGGCAGCTAAAATTCCGATGACAAACGAAATAAATAAGAGGAAAAATATTCGTTTGCGGAGAAATTCTCCTGTCTTCTTCAGCATAGAGGGTTTGGTTTGTTGTTAATAAATTTAAATTAGGTCGTCCAAAATTAATAAAAATACAAGGACAGCAATGCCCGAATGGGAAAAAGAAAAGTTTTGCAAAGGGTTGAATCCGCAATTTATCACAAATAGATGAAAAGATGAGTAATTTATTTGTTTTAACATTTAAATGAAATATACCTTTGGAACTTCAAAAGCTAAATCTAAATTTATGAATCTTGAACAAATAGCGGCCAGTTTTCAACTTGAAGGAAAAGTTGAAAAGGTAGAACAGATGGGTGAAGGATTTATCAATGATACCTTTATCATTCGTACACTCGAAAAAAGTACTCCTGATTATTTATTGCAGCGGAAAAACAAGCGCATTTTCACCAATGTTCCGGCGATGATGGAAAATATCCAGAAAGTTACGGCTCACATGAAGGAAAAAGTGATTGCCCGGAATGGTGATCCATTGCGCGAAGTGATGACCGTTGTTCCTGCAACCGATGGCAAACTTTACTTTAAGGATGAAGAAGACGAATTTTGGGCAGCTTGTATTTTCATTGCCGACACCATTACCTATCAGGCAGCAAAAACTCCGGAACTCGCTTTTCAGGGAGGAAAAGGAATTGGTAAATTCCAGTCGATGGTGGCTGATTTGAACGAACCGCTGACCGATATTTTGCCCGGATTCCATAATATTCGCTACCGTTTTGGGCAATGGGACAAAGTTCTGGCTGCCGATCCGGTTGAACGAAAAGCAAAACTTGCAAAAGAAATTGGATGGGTTGAAAGCCGTCGCGAAGAAATGCTCAACTTCTGGAAATTGGTTGAAAACGGTGAAATTCCGACCCGTGTTACCCACAACGATACCAAAATAAATAACATACTATTCGATCAGAACGGCGAAGTGCTTTGTGTGATCGACCTCGACACGGTTCTTAACAGCACCTGCCTGAACGATTTTGGCGATGCAATGCGCTCCTATACCAATACCGGTGAAGAGGATGATTCCGACCTGAACAATGTATCGTCCGACATCCGGATTTTCGAAGGTTTTACCCAAGGTTATCTTTCAGAAACGATTGGATTCCTGAATGAAAAAGAACTTGAATACCTCGCATTTTCGGCCAGATACATTACTTACGAACAGGTGCTTCGTTTTTTGATGGATTACATCGATGGCGACAACTATTACAAAATCAAACATCCGGAGCACAATTATCAGCGCACTCTGGCACAGTATAAACTATTGACAAGTATGGAGGAACAATATGATGAAATGTGCAGGATTGTTCGCACTGTTGCTGCTAAGCTGGCCTGATTTAAGTCCTCTTTCAGACAACAATCAAAACATGAATATTGAAAATACTGACAATAAATATAAAACAATGAAAGTACCAGAAATATTACCCGGTTTTTCCAATCCACCTTTGGAACTGGTAACAGAAACACTAGATCTTGAAATTCAACCTCTTCAGCTCGAAATGGTGAATTGGAATGAATTCCCATTCAAACCAGCTGTTTCGGTTCAGATAGCATACAACGAAAATGAACTGTTTCTGAAGTATCAGGTCACCGAACAGGCGGTAAAAGCTGAAGTCGCCGAAAGTAACGGACCGGTTTGGACCGATAGCTGTGTCGAGTTTTTCCTTTCTCCTGAAGGAAATGACGAATACTACAATCTGGAAATTAACTGTATTGGAACTGCATTGCTTGGGTTCAGGAAAAAAGGCGAACCAACCATTCATGCAACAGAAAAGCAAATCGCCACTATCCGCAGAATTTCAACTTTGGGTGAATCAACCTTTCCGGAACGAAAAGAAACCACCAATTGGCAAATTACGATTGCTATCCCGTGGAAGGCATTTTTTAAACATAACCTGGAACAGATTCAGGGAATGAAAATGCGCGGAAACTTTTACAAATGCGGCGACGAACTGAGTGTTCCGCACTTCGTTTCGTGGACCAAAATAAAAACTGAAAAACCAAGCTTTCATGCTCCTGAATTTTTTGGCGGACTTGAATTTTAAATCAATAAAATTACCAACGATGACAACAGTAAAAACCACTTATTTGGGCGATTTGCGCACCGAAAACATTCATTTACAATCGGGCAGTAAAATTATTACCGATGCACCAACCGACAACCGTGGAAAAGGTGAAGGCTTCTCTCCCACCGATATGCTTGCAACCGCTTTGGCAAACTGCATCATGACGATTATGGGAATCAAAGCGATGGACAACGGAATTGATCTGACAGGTACAGAAATCGAAATCACCAAAATTATGGCAGACGCTCCGCGACGTGTGGCCGAAGTGGTAATGAAATTTAACTTTCCGAAGAAAGGCTATTCCGAAGAAGAAAAACGTTTGATCGAAAGTGTTGCCGGAATCAGCCCGGTTCCGTTAAGCGTGCATCCTGATTTGAAACAGACGATAATATTCAATTGGTAAATGGCGATGCTATTTGCTGTCTTCATTTTTCATTCCTTTCAAAAGCGCATAAATTGACATGGCATGGCCATGCCCCAGGTCAAAATCATCCTTTAGCCAATCAACAATTTCACCTGCTTTTATTCCAGGGTTCAGTTGTCCTCCCTGACTAAATCTTTTCTCTTCTGCCATTCTTCTGAAATCTTCAGGACCTTTGCCCGTCTTCGATTTGATTGTATTTAAATAAGCCTGAAACGACATATCAATTTGCTTTAATGTTGAGTATTTCGGTTAATGGGTTGTTAAAACATTGCACTCATCCGTTTTTGCATTTCCTCGAATGAAACATCCTCGATGTGTGTCATGATTGACCACCGGTGACCAAAAGGATCAGTAATGCCGCCAGTCCGGTCGCCATAAAATTGGTCTTTCACCACCATTTCCCCGGTAACTTTTGCTCCTGCCTGAAGCGCTTTGGCAAATACAGCATCAACATCTTCAACATATAAACAAAGGCTTACCGGAGATCCACCGATTGTTTGTGGACCTAGATTGCCCCAATTTTCATTCTCTTCAGCGAGCATAATTTTTGAATCGCCTATTTCCAACTCGGCATGTCCAATGCTTCCATCGGGCATCGTGAGTCGCCCTGTTTCTTTTGCGCCAAAGGCGCTTTTGTAAAATTCGATAGCGTCGATGGCGCCTTTCACAGAAATGTAGGCAGTTAAAGAATGCCATCCCTCTGGGATTGCTTTTACTTTTGTTTTCATGGATATGCTTTTTTTTGTTGATATTTTAGATTGTTGAGTAATGAAGGGAAATAACTCCCGAAGCAAATGTTTTGCTTGTCAGGAGTTTTAGTCTAATTTCTTGTGAGAGATCTTTGAACAAGGGATTGCCTTGCCCAAGCAGGATTGGGTTGATGAATAGCCAGTACTCATCGATTAAATTTTCATCCATTAATGAGTTGGTGGTAAAACCATCCAGCGAAATGTGCATAAATGAAACTAATTTTCTCATTTCCAGATTTTTATTTGTTTTAGTTGTATTTACTAATGATTCACGATTAAAACATTATTCTATTCCCAAAGTTCGAACCTTTTGGTAATAAGACAGTAACAAAAAAGGTCATATTTCGGGGTATTTAAGACAAAAACGTCTTAAATTAGCAAAAAAGATGAAAAATGACAAATTTAGGATTGATAGTGCCATACGATTATAAGCTATTGAGCATAGCGGCAATTCTTGAAGTCTTTGAAACTGTTAACCGGATTTACAGAGAAGAAAATCGGGAAAAACCTTTTGTGATCCACGTTCTTCGGTGAAAGAGTTCCAATCGTGAATAGTTATCATCCGGACTTGAAACAGACAATTGCGTTTAACTGGTAGCCTATTCTGTTGCAAACGACAGGTCTTTACCTTCTAATCTTGCCTGTCTCACCATTTTCTGGTATTCTTCAGGAATGGTATTTAAAATTTAATAATGCCAAGTACCTCAACCATCGCTCTTCTGTTTTTATACTGAATTTTATATTGGGCGATCATCACTTTTGCCATTTCCTTTCCGCCTTCAATATTGCCTATCTTTTTAAATAATCGGGCAAGATATTCGTAATGATTCCTCCCAATATTTCTTTCGGCATATTGATCAATTACCTTTCGGAATAAATCAAGTGTTTCATTGGGGTAATCTGCTGCAAAGTGCGTATGATACTGATCCATTCTTTCGATCGTAAGGTGCTTCTCAATATATTTTATTAATCCGGAGGCATCATGTTCTTCGGCCAGAACATCAGCTACTGAATTGCTGAAGTTTTTTCCTTTCTTTTCATAATGGGAAATAATATTTTGCACTTCCTTTTCCCACTCGATTGATTTGAAGGATGATTTGTAGATGCGGTAATGTTCCTTTTCAAAATAATTTTCGATAAATGTAAAAGCTATTTTTCGTATCACCGGGATATCATGTTCTTTTTGAGCGATTGACAATGCCAGCTCGTCCCATTCTCTGTGATAATAATTATTGTCGCTCTCACTGGTAGCCAGAAAATCAGCAATCAGCTTTTTCGCTTCAGTAAATTTTCCTTCTGCTATTTTTTGCTGAACCACCTGCTTGCGGAAACTTTTAATTTGGAGATTTTCTGAGACAAGCTGCCATGCCGTTTCGGGTTGTTTGTTCTTCCTGTAAAAAGCAATTTTCCGTTCAATTATCCCTTGTGCTTCAGATGAACTTTTATCCCTGATGTTTTGCAATAATCTATCCTGCAATGCGATAAATTCATCGAATTCATTTTTGGCATGGGCAAGTTCACCTAAAAGATCGTTGAAGCTATCATCCATATCTGGTCCCTCATATTTTGTCTTACCCATTTCGGCAATGCAATATTGGAACAACTCATTTGAATTAACAGTAGGGTTTGATACTATTTCAGTTAAAAGTTCAAAGGGTTTTTCCTGATAAACAGGATCGATGAAATCAATCACATCGTCATCAATTCCCTCCAGCCATCCGGCATATTCTTCAATACATGCCTTACAAATGGCAATCGCTTCATCAAATCGTTTTTGGTCAATAAATTCGCTGGCTTTGCTTAGCCATTCGTCCAAAACATCTATTTCTATGGAATCCTCCTGATCATACAAATCTTCATAATCAAAGTCAACGTTTTTCAATGAGTTGCGTAAAATACTGGCATAATTGTCTTCCTGCTTACCTTTAACCTTTTGCATAAATTCCAGAAAAAGTTTATTAGTAAATTCGGGATTGTATTTTGCCTGACGGGCAATAAAATCGACCAAGTCTTTATGTGGCACATTTTGCAATAATTCTGTAACTGAAATTGTAGCCTCTTTGGGATTTTTACGGGTTTTTGCAATGCGACTATCTATCGCATTCTTAATCATGGAGATATGTTTACAGGGAGAATAATCACTTGGGCATGAACATGAGTAAGTTTCAATTTTACCCTTGTTAATTTTTATCTTGATGTTATAGGTTCCATAATTGCCGAGGTACTTTGCCTGCCAGGTATTTTCAGCAGTTTCCTGAAGGCTGAGGATGTCGTTTTGCATAGTTTTAAGTCAGTTATTATCTCAAATTTTTAAACCCTTTTTCGATTTCTTCCGACAATCTTTCAAAAACAATCTCGAATAGAGCATCACCGTTTACAATAGCTACATCGTGATTTTCCTTATACTTATCGAGAACCGGGATGGTCTTTTCTTCGTGATCCTTGAGTCTGCGTACAATTTTTTCGGTGCTTGAATCATACGGCTTGCAATGGCTGGTCTTGCTCCGTTGGTCGAGCCGTGAAATCAATTCGAGCGTACCAACCTGAATTTCAATGATTTTTCGAATAGTTGTATTGTGTTTTTTCAATATTCCATCCAGAATATACGATTGAACCAATGTCCTCGGAAATCCCTTAAAAATAAACCCTTTCACCGTTTTTGAATTCCTGATTTTATTCAATATCAAAGGAACCACCAGTTCATCGGGAACCAATTCGCCATTCTCGTAAATTTCAAAAATTTTATTGCCCAGCTCGGTTCCTGCTTCAATTTCTTCCTCAAGCATCCGTCCTGTTGAGATGTATTCGAGGCCATATTTTTTGGAAAGTTCCATTCCCTGTGAACCTCTTCCACAGCCCGGATAGCCAAAAATAACCACGTTCATCAACTTCTTGCTTAATTCTTTATTGATGATTTCCTCTATTTGAGCTGTAACTTCGTCTATTTCTTTGTGTCCGTCAATTGGAATGTAATTTCCTTTTTCCTTGTAAAAATTAAGAACCGGTAGCGTTTTTTCTTCATATTCTTTCAACCTTTTCTGTATAACCAATTCATTATCATCCGATCGACCCGACGTTAAACCTCTGTTTAGAAGCCGCGCAATGGATTCTTCTTCCGGCACCTCAATGCTGATTAAACAGTTGAGCGAAGTATTTAATTTAATCATTAAACCCTCCAAAATGTAGGCTTGTATAATTGTTCGCGGAAACCCATCGAATAAAAAGCCTCCAGCCTGCGAATTTTCTTTGATGGTTTTTTCAAGAATTTGTACGATAATTTCATCGGAAACGAGCTTTCCTGCTGCGATAATGCTTTTAGCTTCCAGCCCAAGTTTGGTCTCTTCGGCAAGTTCCTTACGCAACAAATCTCCTGTTGAAATGTAAAACAGGTCGTACTTTTCAATTAAAAAGGCAGATTGAGTTCCTTTTCCAGCACCTGGTGGACCGAATAGTGCAATATTTATCACGATATTGGTTTTTAATTCACAGGAAAGATATAAAAACTCAGGTAATGATTGAACAAAAAAATAGATATTATTTAAACATTATTCAGTTCTGCTACAGGTGCTTCCTTTTTTTGAAAATCCGGTTGTTTCAGAAAACGGAGGCACAACCCGATGGCAAATTAAATCCGATTTACGACAACCGATAATTTTCCGTAAGACAATAAAAATCCGGCAAGTTCAATTGTTTCAGAATTCTGGATCAATCGGTATTCAATTGCGAATTTAAATTAGAACAGATGATCATGCTTAATGGGCACTTTCCAAAAGCTTCAACTTTTCTTTTGCAAACTTCTCCCAATCCTCTATCTTCGCAACTCATAACACTAATCTACAAAGATTAAATACCATGTCCGTTTCCCGTTTTGGCGTTTCATTGGAAGAAGAGCTGTTGACAGCCCTTGATCAGTATGTGACCGATAATAATTTTTCGAACCGGTCACAGGCCATCCGCTATCTGATTGAGAAAAACCTGGTAGAGCAAAAATGGAAATGCGACAATTTGGTGGCTGGTGCCATTGTTCTTGTTTACAGCAATGAAAAACCAGATATCAGAATCCACTCTTTTGAACTTCAGGTTTCCTACCATGATGTCGTAATTGGCGTTCAGCAGTTTAACCTGAGCGAACAGAATTGCATGGAGATTATCGCGGTTAAAGGAGCATCTCGCCGACTTACCGAACTGTCGGACAAACTGATAAGTATTAAAGGCCTCCAACATGGCAAACTGATAATGAGCAAAACGGAATGATTTTACTTGGAGGTTAAGAAATTCAACTTTTTAAAATATTACAGGGATGGACATTAAGTTGTTCCATCCCTTTTTTATTGGGTTAAATTTTGCCAAAAATTATTTATTTCTGTAACGTTTCGTTTAACAATTCGTCATACTTCGGAGCAAAGAAAATTCAGAAACAGAAAACAAACGGGTTTATAAATTCATTGACCGGCAGAGAAATGTTTACAAACGGATTAAAACTTAAATTTTAACCGTTTTACAGGCTCAAATCTGTTGTTCATCGAAAAAAATAGGACCGGCAAATCATTAATAACGAATTTTGAACTGAAAACTAACAGAAAACAAAGCCATGATCAGATTAAACAACATTCACAAATCCTATGAAATGGGAAGCAGTAGTCTCCATGTTCTGAAAGGCATCGACCTTCATATAGAACAGGGCGACTTTGTTTCCATCATGGGGTCCTCAGGTTCGGGGAAATCAACCCTTTTGAACATTTTGGGGATGCTCGACAATTATGACAACGGTTCTTACCATTTGTCAGGAAACCTTATTGCAAACATGAGCGAGAAAAAGGCTGCCAAATTACGCAACGAGTTGGTGGGTTTTGTATTCCAATCATTTAACCTGATTTCGTTTAAAAATGCGATGGAAAATGTGGCACTTCCGCTTTATTACAAGGGAGTTCCAAGGAAAAAGCGAAACCTGATTGCCATGGAATACCTCGAAAAATTAGGTTTAAAAGAATGGGCGAACCACATGCCCAATGAAATGTCGGGCGGACAGAAACAACGGGTGGCCATCGCACGTGCCTTGATATCGAAACCAAAGATTATTTTGGCAGATGAACCTACCGGCGCATTGGATTCAGCCAACTCTTATGAAGTGATGGACATCCTGAGAGAAATTAACGATGACGGGATAACGGTGATCATTGTTACCCATGAACACGACATTGCTGCCATGACGAGTCAGATCATCCGGCTGAATGACGGACGGATTCACGAAATTATCCGTAACGGTGAACTGAAAAAATTCCAGAAAAGCTACATCCACGGACTCGAAACCGCTTAATACTGAAACCATGTTTGACATTGACATTTGGCAGGAAATACTTGCCACCATCAAAAAAAATAAAATGCGGACATTCCTCACCGGATTCTCTGTAGCCTGGGGTATTTTTATGCTGATGATTTTGCTGGGTTCCGGAAATGGATTGAGCAACGGCGTGGCAGCCAATTTTATGAACGACGCAGTGAATGCCATGTGGATATGGACGGGCGAAACCACTATTCCTTACCAGGGAATGAAATCAGGAAGACCCATTCAGTTTCACAACGAAGATCAGGAAATTGTGAAAAAAGTTTCGGGCGTGGGGGTTTCTTCAGGTCGTTATTTTATGGGGAATACCCGCTATTCATATAATAAGGAATCAGGAGAATATACAACGATAACCTGTCATCCGGAGTTAAAAGAGGTTGAGAACCTGATAATCAAAGAAGGACGATTTATTAATAAGATCGATATTCTGCAAAAGAGGAAAGTCGTTGTTCTGGGAACTGACATCAAGCAGGCGCTTTTCAAGGATTCAACAGCTCTTGGTGAATACGTAAACATCAACAATGTCCCGTTTAAAGTGGTCGGAATTTCTACTGAACCGGGCTCGACCAGAAACCGGAATGCATTCATGCCTGTTTCGACTGCGCAAATGATTTTTAGCGGTTCAAACCGGTTGCACAATCTCGCACTTACCATCAATGCTGAAACGCTGGAAGAAAGCCAGGCAATTGAAGATCAGATCAGAAATTCGCTGGCCAGGCAACACAAATTTGATCCCAAAGACGAGGGTGCTATCGGACTGTACAATAAGCTGGAAAACTATATCCAGACCATGAAAATATTTCAGGCGATTAAAATCTTCATCTGGATTATCGGTATCGGAACATTGATTGCCGGGATTGTTGGTGTCAGCAACATCATGCTGATAGTTGTAAAAGAACGCACCAAAGAAATTGGTATCCGCAAAGCGATCGGCGCCAGTCCATCATCGGTCATTGGTTTGATCATGCTTGAATCGATCCTGATTACAACGATTGCCGGATATATCGGACTGGTTTTAGGAACCGGACTAATGGAGCTCATCAACTACTTCATGGTACAATCTGCAGGTGCAACACCCGATCAGGGAGAAAGCATTTTCATGAACCCAACGGTCGATTTCAATATTGCAGTAGCATCAACTTTGCTCTTAATTATTGCCGGAGCCATTGCCGGATATATTCCTGCCAAACGCGCAGCCAGTATTAAACCCATTGTTGCCCTGCGCGACGAATAATAAAAGGAGGTTTTACTATGTTTGATTTAGATCTTTGGACCGAGATAATCAGCGCCCTGAAGAAAAACCGCCTTCGTAGTTTCATGACTGCCTTTGGTGTATTCTGGGGAATCTTCATGCTGATCATTATGTCAGGCGCCGGAAAAGCGCTTGAAAACGGGGTACTGGATGGAGTAAAGGCTTTTGCCACCAACTCTGCTTTTTTCTGGACTGAAAGAACCAGCGTGCCTCATGAAGGTTTTCAGCGCGGACGCCGCTGGAATTATGAAAACACAGATATTCAATACATTCGCGATAACGTAAAAGAGGTAGAATATCTTTCTCCCCGCTTATTCGGATTTCAGCAAAATGGCGACAACACAATCCGCGGCGAACGTACCGGTGCATTTCAGGTTTTTGGCGATTATCCCGACTATTTTAAAATTGACCGTTGGTCGGTTGTTAAAGGCAGGTTAATCAACGAGATAGATATGCTCAAAGAACGCAAGGTTTGTGTGATTGGAGAACGCGTTGTAGAAGTCATGTTTGACAAAGACGAAGATCCGATTGGCGAATATCTGAAAATCAGTGGGGTGTATTTTCAGGTGGTTGGTGTTATTCATGCCGAAACCCGCATCAACATTGGTGGGGGAAAGAAAGAAGAGACAATCATTATTCCGTTCTCAACCATGCAAACTGCATACAATTACGGCGATGTTGTTCATTTTTTCTCTGTGACCTCTCAAAAAGGATATAAAGTAAGCGATCTGGAAGAAAAACTAAAAACCATACTTAAAGAACGCCATAAAGTTGCCCCGGAAGATCTTCAGGCAATCGGATCGTTCAACATCGAAAAGGAATTCATCAAATTTTCCGCTTTGTTTTTAGGCATTCAGGTGCTGACATGGATTGTTGGAATCGGAACGCTTCTGGCCGGGGTAATCGGAGTCAGCAATATCATGTTGGTGATCATCAAGGAACGGACCCAGGAAATCGGGATACAGCGTGCAATTGGTGCAACTCCAGCCACTGTCATCAAGCACATTGTTGCCGAAAGTGTATTCCTGACTGTAATGGCCGGTTACATAGGTTTGTCGCTGGGGGTTGGTGTACTTGAAATATTAAACCAAATATTGCTGAAAGCGGAAGGTGAAATGTTCTTCCGGAACCCTGAAGTGAACTTGACAATGGCGTTATCTGCCCTTGCAGTTTTGGTGGTAGCCGGAATAATCGCAGGACTTATTCCAGCAAAAAGAGCTGTCAGTATAAAACCAATTGATGCGATCAGAGACGAAGTATAATGGAGATTAACGATTATAGATTAACGATTTCAAATTGGCTTGGAATTTTGAAAACAACAGAAAAACAGAAACATATAAAAAACAAAACCATGAAAAAAATTTTTAGAATCTTAGGAATTGTAATCCTTGTGGGGATTTTCGGGGGAACAATTTATTTTCTCTACACAAAATCAAAAAAAGTACCTGAAGTATTCGAAACAAAAAGTCCGTTTGTATCGAACGTTATCCGCAAAACCGTTGCTACAGGCTCGGTTGTTCCGC
>DAITNH010000075.1:7859-18558 GCA_036834745.1 Prolixibacteraceae bacterium | reverse complement strand
CTGAATGGCAAACTGAGCAAGCGTTGGTTTTTGTTGATTGTAAAAAAGCCAGGCAGAAGCAACCAGCAGCGGGATGAAAAGGATGGCAGCAACCCGGCTGAGCATGTTCAGTATAGTGATTGGTTGTTTGCTCTTTTGTATTTGGCGTTGTACCCGGGCAAATGGAATTTTGCTATCAATATTTTCAATTTCGGAAATGATCCGGCCAGCTTCAAAAATCTGCTCATCAGGCTCCTGATTGATGCGATCTTTAATCAGATCTTTTATTTTTTCTTGTATGTTAGGGGTGTTTGTCATTTCAATTTCACGA
The DNA here is from genome assembly GCA_036834745.1 of Prolixibacteraceae bacterium. GTDB lineage: Bacteria > Bacteroidota > Bacteroidia > Bacteroidales > Prolixibacteraceae > Aquipluma. The sequence continues at coordinate 18,248 of DAITNH010000075.1, read as the reverse complement.
ATAGTATCAACCTGTTTTCAGTTAAAACAACTGAAACGGATTACACACGTATCCGAAAACTGATTTTTTTTGAAAATAAACTATTGATAGATTCCGAGAAGAACCAGTAACCCAACGTAGTCTTTCAATTCAACCCTCAGTACTTTCAGCGCATTGCTGATCTGGGTTTCGACTGTTCGTTTGGAAAGATTTAGTTCGGTGGCGATTTCTTCATTTTTCATGCCGCGCATCCGGCTCATGATAAAAATCTCCCTGCATTTTTCAGGAAGAAGGTCAATCGCATTCTTTATTTTCTCCTGAAGTTCAGAGGCAATGTACAAATCAGGATCATAAACCAGGTGATGATTGGAAAGCTCTGTCATTGACCTGATATACTTTTCTTCTATTTTTTTATGCTTTAAAAAGTTGAGGCTGCCATTTTTGACTGATAAAAAAAGATAGTGCTTCAGTGTGTCGGAAGGAATAATCTGCTGGTGTTTCTGCCAGAACCTGACAAAAAAATCCTGCACAATTTCTTCGGCTTCCATCCGATCTGCAGTAAATTGGGTGGAATACATCACCAATCCGGGGTAATAAAAATGAAATAGCAACTCAAAAGCAATTTGATCTCCATTTTTAAGTCGGACAATCAGATCTTTCTCATGTATTCCCTGGATGATTTGCATGATCGCAAAGTTAGAAAAATGTTTGCTATTCGGGATTTATAATAAATTAATAGTGTATCAAAAAGGCACATTGAAGAACAGGCAATCTATAATCTAACTTATTTCTTAATTTCGGATTTTTATTTATTCTCTAAAGCCTGTCTGTATGGGTAATCAAAGGAATTTGGTCAGGATGCTCGGTTTGGGCTATGTCATCATTTTTGTAATTGCAAATATTATCGGATCAGGAGTGTATAAAAAAATAGCTCCGATGGCTGCCGAACTTCAGTCTTCATCGTGGATACTGCTGGCCTGGATTGTCGGTGGAATTATCACACTTTTCGGCGCCTTGAGCAATGCCGAAGTTGCCGGATTACTGGCCGATACGGGAGGTGAATTTGTTTATCTGAAAAAAATTTACAACCGTTTTTTTGCATTTCTGTATGGCTGGTCGCTGTTCACCATCATTCAAACCGCGACCATTTCTTCTTTGGCCTATGTTTTTGCCCAGTCGCTGAATAGTATCATCCCCATTCCTGAAATTTTTTCCTCCCTGCAACATTTTTCAATTGGAGGCGTTTTTTTTCCTTTTCAGGATTTTGGCGTTAAACTCACAGCCATTTCGTTGATTTTAATATTAACTGCCCTTAATATTTCAGGCTTAAAAAGTGGGGCAGGGGTTAGTAAGGCGATACTTTTAATGGTATGTGCAGGTCTTCTTTTGATTATTTTCTTTGGGTTGACCAGTACGGTTGCCAAACCTGCAAATTTCATGGATGTCGGAGAGCTTACAAGTGGAACTGTTTCATTCACGTCTTTTTTTACGGCCATGCTGGCTGCTTTCTGGGCATACCAGGGATGGGTTTCTGTGGGTTTTATCGGCGGAGAGATCAAAGATGCCAACAGAAACATCCCGAAAGGAATCGTTATCGGCGTTTTTGTAGTTATCGGCGTTTATCTGCTGGTCAATGTGACGTATCTCTCTCTTTTGTCCATTCCGCAATTGGTTCAGGTTCACGAGGCAGGCAATCAAATTGCCGCAGTTGAGGCAGTCCGGAGTTTCTGGGGAACCGGAGGTGTTTTATTCATTTCGCTGCTGATTTTGCTTACCACGCTGGGGTGCACCAACGCCAGTATTCTAACCGGTTCACGCCCTTATTATGCAATGGCCCGCGAGGGGCTTTTCTTTTCAGTCATACGAAAAGTTAACAAAAACAATGTACCATCTACTTCGCTTTTGTGGCAGGGAGTTTGGGCATCGGTGCTGGTTTTGTCTGGTACATTTGATCAGTTGACCGATATGGTAATTTTTGCCGTCTTCATATTCTACGGAGCTACCACACTGGGGGTATTTATTTTGCGCCGCAAGATGCCCGATGCACACCGTCCTTACAAAGTCTGGGGCTACCCGGTGGTGCCGGCCATTTTTATTCTCTTTTGCATCGGCTTGTTTTTCAATACGATTGTAGCACGGCCACGCGAAGCTGCCATAGGCATTGTGCTCATTCTTTCAGGAATACCCGTTTATTTTTTTCTGAAAAGAAAATATTCAAAAGAGGAGGATGAAACTGAATAATCATCAATTTGGGTAAATGAAGTGCTATTTATTCCAGAAATCCGGCATTCCTCCATGTCCACGGGCTTTTACAGGTGCCTGTTCCACTGGTTCTAATTTTGCCTGATGAATGTCGAACAAGCGTTTGGCAGTTTCCATCATGGCTTCCACCTGATGCTGGTAAGGTCGGTCGGTCACATCAACCAAACCGCAGTTGTAGTTTTCTCCATCACGCCGACCGGTTAAATCCTGGTCGCACCACTGGAACCAGGCTGTTCCGATTAATCCGGGATGCTGGTATGCCCGTTCGGTGTAGTAACGATAGGCCACACCACGCTCCATCTGCGAATTAACCTGCCACAGCGATTGCGCCATTCCACGGTCAACCGTTCCAAAGTGATACTCGCCAATAATCATTGGCAAACCGGTCATTTCCATTGCGCGATCCATCATTTCCTTCTTTGGATATAGATCGTAGCAGTTGAAGCTGAACACATCGAAAACATCTTTGCATATTTCCAGGATTTCGCGGTCAATGTGCATCACATTCCCGAAACGAATGCCCAGATTGAGGTGATTTGGATCGTATTTTTTGATGGCGGTGTCAACCGTTTCGAGGAAGATACGGAAAGTTTTAAATATGAACTGCTTCCGGTTTTCAGGAGTATCGCCTTTGGCCAGCCATGCAGTCAATTCGGTTTTGATCGGACGATCGTCACCTTCCAGAATCATGTCGCAAAGCCTTAGTTCCTGTTCTAGCCACGAAGGTTCGTTTCCGGTGAAATAGCCAATCAGCCAGGGATTATCTTTGTATTGTTCAACCGATGCTTTGCAAGCTGCGTCAACTTTAGTGGCAAAATCATCGGTATAAACATCTGGCAATCCCATCAGTCCGCCCTCAATTCCCACACCTCGCAATTGAAACATAAATGCTTTTCGGTTCATGTTCATCACTTCGGGGCTCGACCAGTTGGCAATGGTATTCAATCCCCATTTGTCCATTCGTTTGATGATCATATCGCGCGATTTTGTCGGGTAATCATCGCCATATCTGCGGAAAAGGTTCCATGTTCCAAAGGAAGCTCCGCCTTGTCTTCCCTGATTTTGACTGATGTTTTCAGGAGGCAATTCCTTGTAAATACCATTCCGTTTATCCAGATCGCGGATATTTCCACCACCGCCGGGACTCACGCAATCGACTCCATGCGACAGGAACAAATATCCTTCAGGATCGACAAACCACCAGCGACCATCGATTTTTTCAGTATGAAAAAATCCCGTGGCTTTGCCTTTTGCCTGAAGATAACCTCCGTATTTGGAATAGTTGTAGAGATTTACAACAACAGTCCTTTTGATGTATTCACCAGTAGAAATATCCCGAAAACTATGGCTTTTTGTTGTCACCACGTCTTTTTCTTCAGCTTCCCATTCTTTTTTCAGCTGTTCAAGCGAGTTGATTTTTCCCTCGTAATCTCCCAAATCCCATTGTCCAAATTCATTGAAAACAGGCTTCTCCCCAAGATATTGGTCTCCCGGATCTTCGACCGATAGCGCGATCGAGCGAAGTTCCAAAGTTGGGTTGTTGATAGGTGCATTCATGCGGATGCCAATTGAATCGACACCATGAAGCGGACCACGTTTGCCGCCCAGGTTAATCCATCCGGTGTAGCGCGCCTGGTTGTAAGTTGCAGCCAGATCGAGCGCGGCATCGGGCAAACGGCGGTAGAATTTCAGCGGAATGGCCAGTTTGTTCCAACCGTTGGCGGTGTAGCTCATTACACGCAGTTCGTTATAGCCTGTTTCTGTTGTAAAACCCACATGAAAGCGTTGTGGAGTAGTGATTTTGAATTCGAGTACCACGAAATTGTAATCATCCCAATTGGCAGGTAGTCCGGGAGTAATATCACGAATGGCAAATTTTTGTCCTGAAACTTCTTTGCTGCTGTCGAATTGAATTTTGACGGTTTTTTGTGCAATTGCTGAGTTGGATATTGCAAAAAGAAAAACTGAAAACACAAGTAGGTTTTGGAGGAGGTTTAGTTTCATTGGGTTTAGCTGTTAAGGTTTTGGTAAATTTAACTCAATGCAATGAAAATAAACAAAAAAAGCTGTTTAAATTTTCCACAGGGGAAATATGTGGGTAGAAAAGGTGAATTTTTATTTGATATATTGTCCCGTACGGTAAAATATATAGTTCTAATATCGTTCACATTCTACCCACATTTTGTTCCTAACGGAACCTGAAAACAAATTGTGATTGTCCGTTTAAATACCTATTTGGCATTTTGAGTCAGTCAATTGCGGTCATTTATTGTCATTTCCTTGCAACTTAATGACTACCGAATGACTTTTATGATATTGGGTATTATTGCGGATATCCATAAAACAAATTTTAAACAGTTTCTCTGTTATTTCCCCTCCCCGTCAATGGTCTGAATGGTTCCGTCAGCATTGTATTTCAGTTCGGTGACTTTCACACTTCGCAGCCAGGTTTTGCCTCCTGAAAGTTTACTGTCGTGGTGAAACAGGTACCATTTTCCGTCGAATTCAACGATGGAATGGTGGCTCGTCCAACCCACAACCGGCGTCAAAATGACGCCCTGATAAGTGAATGGTCCGTAAGGATTATCGCCGGTAGCGTAGCAAACATTGTGGGTATCGCCTGTTGAGTATGTGAAATAGTATTTGCCGTTGTAAACATGCATCCACGAAGCTTCGAAAAAACGGCGGTTATGATCGCCTTCTTTTAACGGCTGCGCGTCTTTATCGAGAATAAGTACTTCTTTGGGTTCTTCAGCAAATTCAAGCATATTGTCGGTCAGCTTAACAACTTTCCCTGAAAGAGCAGGCTCATCTGCTTTTGGTTGCACGCCGCACTCGATGGCTTTGTTGTTGCGGTAGCGTTGCAGTTGTCCGCCCCAGATTCCGCCGAAATACATGTAGTGTGCTCCGGTTTTATCCTGAAATACAGCCGGATCGATGCTGTAACTTCCTTTGATAGGATTGGCTTCAGCCTTGAAAGGGCCTTCCGGTTTTTTACTGGTAGCCACACCAATACGAAAAATATCGGTCTGGTCTTTCAGCGGAAAATAAAGGTAATAGGTTCCGTTTTTGAAAGCCACATCAGGAGCCCATAACTGACGTCCGCCCCATGGAATGTCTTTCTTATCAATAGCAACACCGTGATCAGTCACCGTACCTCCGATTTTATCCATCGAAAAAACGTGGAAATCGCGCATGTCGAAATGATCGCCGTTGTCATTCTCTTTAATGCCGGATTCAATGTCGTGCGAAGGATATACGTAAATTTTGCCATTGAACACATGTGCAGAAGGATCGGCGATGTAAAGGTCCTTCACCAGGTAATTGCTGCCGCTTTTCAACATGCTTGTTTCAGCTCCGGCCAACAAATTTTGCACAAAGCTTTTTGGCTGATTGCTGCGATCGAAAAGCAGCGCATAGTCAGTTCGTCCGGGTACCGGAAAATTATTTTTCCACGATTGACGGTCGTTAACACCCCACAAAGTTACCCGTGCAATTTTATCCTGATGTTTCACGAACAAATCGAAAAATTCCTGGTAACGTTTGGCATGAGCCGTTTCAATTTCAAAAGGCAAGCCATCGGTATATGGATTCAGCTCCTTTTTATAATCAACACGCGAATCAACATCAGCGCCCTGTTTATCTTTGGGACTCGGTAAAGCCGAAATATCCATTTCAGTGATATGTACCTGTGCTCCCAAACCGGCAAAAGCCAGAATGCTTTTTTCAAATTCTTCTATTTTCGGGAAATCCATGCTGCAATGGCCTTGCATACCGATTCCATCCACACGGACTCCGTCTTTCTGGAGTTCCTTCACCATTTTAACCACGCCTTCGCGCCTTCCGGGAAGTGCCATCGAATAATCGTTGTAGTACAATTCAGCATCCGGATCAGCTTCACGGGCAAACTGAAAGGCCAGTTTTACATACTCGGGACCAATAATCTTGTAGAACTTAGTTTGACGCCACGAGCCATTGTCTTCAATTGCTTCGTTCACTACGTCCCAACCTTTTACTTTGCCTTTGTAGCGGCTCACCACTGTCTGAATATGATTTTTCATGCGGCTGATCAGCACTTCGCGCGAAACATCTTTGCCTTCGCTGTCAACAAAAAACCATTTGGGAGCCTGCGAATGCCACACCAGGCAATGGCCTACAATAAACATGTTATTTTGCAGTCCGAATTCAACAAACTGGTCAGCCAGTTCGAAGTTAAACTTTCCTTCCTGTGGCTGAATCAATGCGCTTTTCATACAGTTTTCAGCCGTAACGGAATTGAAATGTTGCTTGATAATCCGGGCAGAAGCAGTGTCTTTTCCGTTGATCTGCCAGGTATTCATGGCTGCTCCGAGGTGAAATTTTCCCTCAAAAACATCTTTCAGTCCTTTCTGTGCGCTTGCAGAAAATGCGGACAAGCTGATCACAAGGATCAGTGCGGTCAATCTAATTTGTTTTGAAAATTTTTGGTACATAGTTGATTTATTTTAATTGATTTAGGATATGCTTTTCAAAATGCCCGGATCGTTTTTATAACCGGTTATTTAATTACAATCTTCTTACAAACAGACTGTTTCCCATCAAACAGATTTAGGACATATATTCCTTTTGAAACATTTACCTGAATATTTAGTGACGATTGGTTTAAATTATTGAACGTAACCACTTTTTCTCCAAGCAGATTAATTAACTCAATTTGTTTAACACTTTCAATTCCAGCGATTGTGAAATTCCCATTCACCACAGGATTTGGATATACCTTTATAAAACCTGCATTTAATTTTTCGGATAAACCTGTGGGTGGATCTGTAATAGTAATAACCTTTGTGCCTTTAATCCCCGATCCATCCCAGGCTGTGGCCGTTACTGTTACTTTCCCATTCGCTTTGGCAGTCAATTTCCCATTGGCATCAATAGTGGCCAAAGTTGTAGACGAAACACTCCAGGTTACATTCTTAATAGTCGTATTTGCAGGCAACACATTTGCACCCATATTAGCCGAAGCTCCTTTGAGGATACTATCATTCGCATAGGTAAGAGCAATTGATTTGGTCAATGTAAGGGTATCATTCACATAAGCTTTCAACCATGTCATTGCTGGTCGCTCTGTACCATTTTGATTAATCAGGTAGGCCTTCTGGTCATTGCGCCACAAGCCAACTCTGAAGCCCCAAAGGGTGATTCCCATAACAGCAGGATGTTTCCAGAAAATTGGAAAAACCCTTTGCATTTCTTTCAGTTGAATTAGATCAGTTGCTCCGTCAATATCCATCTCGGTTAAATAAATGGGTAATCCAGTTGTTGCCAGTGCATCGAGATTCGCTTTTAAGGTCGCTGCCGATGTGCCGGCTGTTGTGAAAGCATGAGCCTGTTCGCCAATGCCATCAATTAAACCTTCAGCCTGAAGAAGTTTTATTATTTTAATATATTTCTGAGTTTCTGTAGAGCTGTTGATCACACTATATTCATTTATAATCAATTTCGAGTTGGGGAAATATTTACGGGCCATACGAAAAGATTTAATGATCCAGTCCCAACCGGTCGCCCCTGCTCCGCCCAACGCTTTTGCATAATCCACATTTTTCACGGTAGCGCCCCACGGAAGCATTCCATTGGGTGCATTGTGAAGAGGTTCGTTCACTACGTCGATATAATCCATTGCAGGATACTTTGCAGCCATCAGCGAAAACCATTGTTCTATCTCCTGCCGTTGTGCCATGGTATCCAATTGCCCGATCCATGAAGGTTGTTGTGAGCCCCAAATCAGGGTGTGTGCTTTAAAAAGCATGTTGTATTTCTTTGCCAGGTTGTAGCTCGCATCCATATTCGACCAGTTCATCACACCTCTGGTGCCTTCAACACTTCCCCACTTGCCGCCATTTTCAGGGGTAACCTGATTCCAGTAGTTTTGGAAATTCAGGTTTTGCCCGCTGCTCCATGCACTGCCCAGAAATTTTTCATTTCCGTCAGCGATGGGTTTAACTGGCGAGGTCTGCGCAAGTAATGCAGAACTGACAAACAAGCAGAATATTAAAAGTAAATTTTTGTGTTTCATATTAGAAAATTGTTATAATTCAATCAAAAGCTTTGAAGAGGCTACATCTTTTTTGCTGCTAACTTTTAAAACATAAATTCCGCTGTCCAGATTGAATTTCAGTACTGAACTTTGTGATGCTTCATTTTTATCCTGAAAAACCATTTCCCCATTCATGCTGAATATTTCGACCGTATTAAACAGAAATCCGGAATAAATTGACAGCCGGTCTTTGGCAGGATTGGGATAAATTGAAAGTTTCCCCGGTTTCCCAATTCCTGACGAAGAACTTGTTGCATTAGTTTTCTTGGTGAAATTCATCCATCTAAGCTGAAAGAGTTTATCGGTTCCTGACCCCACAAATTTCAGGTACACATCGTGGTTCCCTGAAACAGGAATAGCAGCTGACTTAAACTTTTTAAATACACTCCAACTTCCGGTATTACCAATGGGGCATTCTGCCACTTTAGTTCCTGAATCAATTGAATCGAGCCAAACCTGGACAGTACCGCCCAAAGAAACACTTGAGGCCGTGAATTCTACGGAATCGGGTACAACATTATAATCGCTGTTGCCAAATTCAACTCCGGCGTACAGCGCCCAGTCATTATTGTGTATATTATCAAGCATACTAACACCCTGAACCGGGGCACTTCGTGTTGTGCCAAACTGGTTTACAGGACTCTCCGTCATGATGGGCGTGTAAGCATCGCGGTAGATGTAAAGGTCAAACCATGCATTGCTTGCACCCTGCACATACAAACCCTGAAGGGTTCCGGTAAACGATGAAAAATCGGAATACGAATCGATCACCGATACATCGAACGCTTGCCCCACCTTCATCCAGGTATTTCCATTTCCGCTGAAGTATCCGGTTATGCTATGGTTTACCCGGACCATTTTTAGCCAAAGCGTATCTCCAACGGTGTTTTCTGTTTCGTAGATTTTGCTTTCAAAGCTGAATACCACCACCTTTTTCCCTTCGGAATTCAGTGAACTGACAAGTTTAACAAACTTGGTTTCGTCGCCCCGCAATAACCGGAACCCAGCCTGATCATCCTTCGATTTAGCATTGAAATCAAGACGCGTAATCAATGAATAATTGTGTTCGCCATCGTACTTGGTTACTGTATTGCCTTTGTTTGTACTTTTGGGCGATAACCGTAACCAGCCGGGACGTTCGGTTAGCGAGTTTTTACCGGATGCCGTGTAACCCAGTGAAGACCATTCAGGATGAAGTTTGGTCGTTGAGAAGTCATCGGATTTGGGCACCATCCAAGGAATTCCGCTACTGGGCAGTTTGGGAGCAGTGAAAGATTTGTTAACAGGGTAGTCGGTAACTGGTCGTCCACTTGAATTGTACCGTACCTGGTTTAACAAACCCTGGCGTCCCTGGCCTTTCCACTCGCCTTTGGCATAAACCGGATGAATAACCCACGAAGTGCTGTCGCCAATCATCACTGCCGGGGAAGCGTGGTTTGGCGCAGTAAACAGTGAACCCGATTTCAATGGATCGCTCTCATTGAAAAAATCGCCCATCATTTGCCATGCAGATTGATCGGCAGTCAGCGTTTTGCTGCGCATCGACTTTTGCCCTCCACCCAAGTCGCGGGCAAATGAATAGTAATAGTAACCATTGTATTTCCACATCACAGGACCTTCAGCCCAACTGTATGGCAATGCAGGACTTGGATTCAGCCATTTCAAATCGTAAACAACACCTGTTGGCTGACCTGAACTTCCAAGTTCAACAATACCGCCATTGGGCTGACCGTTTTTCACCACCAGGTACCATTTGTTGTTATCATCGATAAATATAGAATTGTCGTAGCCCAATCCGTAAGGAAGCGTCGATGGGTTGTTCACTTTAACGGGTGTGCTCCACGGCCCTTTGGGATCATCGGCTTTCACAAAATGCATGGTGTTTGCCCTCGAAAAGTAATTCCACCATTTGCCGTTGTAATAAACAATGTGCCCGCCCCAGCAACCACCTCCCGGGTTATCCCCGAAGCCTGACCACGATGCGCTGACAGGTTGAGTAATGGCTTCCCAGTGAACGAGATCGGTGGAGTGATAAATGACCGGGGTGACATTGAAGGACGAACCAGTGGTGTAAT
>DAITNH010000075.1:0-7759 GCA_036834745.1 Prolixibacteraceae bacterium | reverse complement strand
TCGGTGGAGTGATAAATGACCGGGGTGACATTGAAGGACGAACCAGTGGTGTAATAATCTTTCCCCACTTTGGTAACCGTGCAATCGGGATGATCGCCCGGAATCACAGGGTTCATGTAGGTTTTGAACGATGGAGATTGGCCATTTAAGTTCATTACCGTTGCCAGAGCAAATACAATCAATATTAATTTTCGCATAAAATCAGTTTAATTTTATTCCTCACAAGTACTAAATATATCTCTATTTCGGAATTATCGTAACAATGATCCGTTTATAGCGGGTAAGCGATGGCATTCCTTTGTCTGTGACTTTCAGGATAATATGAGCCGTTTCTGTCTTTTCAACGTCTGGCGCTTTCACATAAACTGCATGAGCGATCTCTGCTTCAGTAATAAGCTTCTTTTTATAGCTTCCAGCTTCACGATAACTAAACCACAAATAGCTGATGTGATCTCCATCCGGATCTGTAGAATTGCCGGCATCCAAACCAAATCCTTCACCTGATTTTACGGTTATTTCTTCAGGTTGACTCAAAACCGGGATCGGCGGATGGTTTGCTTCTGCATATGATTTAATGCACCAATCCATTCGGGCTGCAAAATCGTTTTGAAAATCGTCGCGCCAACGCCATAAGGTCACTTTGTAATCTTTAAAAGTAACGGTGTCAGCTTTTAATGTCCGCCCATAATTATTGGTCACAAATGGCGTGTAGCTGTCAACGGCATTGGTCCAGATTTCCCTTGTTTCAGGTTCAAACGGAACACCCGATCCACCTTTTTTGAGCTTGGCAAAATCGGGTTTATATAACTCGTAACGACCTCCCCAGCTGCCCCATTCGGGATGTTCCGGTGTATTTAATCCGTTAAGAATTAATTGCAACCATGACGGGGTGTCTCCTTCCATTCCATAGGCAACATCAGGATATTCCACACCCAAAGGACCATGACCTTGCTGGATGTTTTCGGCCAACCAGGCGTTCCCGATTTTTTCATTGTTGATGCCTTTTACAAAACTGTTTATGGCGCTCCAGGTTGCACTGCCATAATCATCGCCCGGACTGACAATGTAAAACAAATCAGGAAAATTATTCCTGATCCAGATACCACTGTCGTCCTGGTCGGATATGGTATAGACCCTGATTTTTGCGATTAATTTTCTAGCTTCCGCTTCTGCTTTTGTATGTTTAATTTTATACAATGCCTGGGCAAGGGTATTCGAGCCTCCCCAAACCGAAATCCACAACGGACGCTCATCCTTTTCTTCCAATACCTTGATAATCCAGTCCGATCCTTCTGAATCTTTGCCATCGCCAACTCCCAGCATACCATATTTGGGCAAGCCTTTTTTGACAAGCCTTAGAAGCGATTCAGCATCGGGAAAGCCTGTTTCATGTTTTAAAAGGTTCGGCTGAACTTTGCGATATGCCTGAATTATTTTTACAATTGCTTCAGGAGCAACGCTAGTTCTTTTCCATACAGAGGTGGTCGCAACTAATCCTTTCAGATCAATTTCGTTGGAATATAAAAGTAAACGAACAAAGGTTTGTGTATCGTCAACTTCGGCTTCAATATCCGACAATACAATCATTCGGTGCTGCTTGTTGGTCGGAATGCCTTTTGACGGATTGGCCGAAACCGGATTCAGTGACCCCAAAATTAGCGACCCGAGCAATCCAATTAAATACATTTTTTTATTCATGCTATGTTGATTTATATCGATGATTATTATTGGTCGAGCATCCAATCGGCGCGTTGGGCAAACTCTTCCTGATATTTTAATTTCCACTTTGATATGCTCAATGGGCCAGGCCCATCAACCCAATGATTTGTTTTGCCTGACCGGACAAATTGTCCACCCCAGCTTTCCTGCGTTGGATCTTCAGGGTTGTTCATTCCATGCGCAGCGCTTACCAGGTAGAGGAACGAAGGCGTATCACCCTCCTTTAGTCCATCTACTCCCATTGATGCTGTTGGGTAGGCAGCACCCAGCGGTCCATGATTTTGGCGTATGTTCATATTGATCCAGTTCAGGTTCCCAAGCTGATCATTTGGGCCACCAAAGATGCCCATGTAAGTGGATTCTGAATAGATAATAAACAAGTCAGGAAAATTACTGAGCAACCAATCTATTGTACTATCCTGATGTGCAATTTGGTAGATGCGCATCTTGCTTAGAAAAATCTTCAGTTCTGCAGCACTGCGCGTATTTTTCACTTTCCAGATCGCTTGCGCTATGTTGCTGCAATCGCCCCAAACAGAAAACCACACCGGTCGGGGATCTGGCTTATCGACGATATTGATGATCGCTTCCGAAGCCTCACTGTCTTTCCCTGCACCCATATTATTGCTGACCGACCCACCCCAGGTGCCTGACCGACCCTGATAAGTGACGGAACGCAAATAGTCAGCAGTTGGATACCTGGAATCATGCTTCCTTAGGTTTTCATCAACCTTGTCGTAGAGGTTGATCATGTCCAGCATATTTTGCTTTTTCGCAATATTGGCAAAGGTGGCTGATGAAACTACCAGTCCCTCAACATCAAACTCATTGGTGTAAAGCAGGAAACGAACCATCGATTGCACATCATCCGGGTCGCTGGTATGATCAGCAGCGCCGCCCGACATGACAACATCCAAAGGAGGAAAGTCCGATGAGATGACCACCCGAAGTTGCGCGTGCAATACTTCGCCTACAACTAGAAAAACAGAAAAAAACAGTAAGAATTTGATTCCGCTCATTCTCTTTATTTAAGGGTTACATTTTTTTTTAACAGTGTAGTTCCAATAATCTAACTATTCTCCTTGTAAAATCATTTTACGGCAATCAGAAAAATTGCCAGCCATAATTTTATAAAAATAAATTCCTCCCGCCTGATTTTCTGCATTAAATTCCAGTGTATGCTTTCCTGAAGTGTATTCTTTTCCGGCTAATTCTATTATTTCAGCCCCAAGCAAATTACAGACTTTCAGTGAAACAAAGGTGTTGTTTGGAATCTCAAATGAAATGTTTGTTTTTTCGTTAAACGGATTTGGATAGTTTTGTCCTAACTGGAAGTCATCACTACCTGCTAAAAAGATTTCAGGAATACCAGTTGGCACAATACCCATTAATGAAAGCATCTTGTTCGCATATCTCTTTCCCAATTCCCTGTAACCTGCCGAATTGAAATGCAGATTGTCAGTTCCATCGGTGCACTTGCTCGAAGAAATGACGTAAGAATTGGAAAGTGTTTGGGGTAATTTTGCGATAATGGTGTTCATGCTTGCACAAACGCCACCCTGATCAGCATTCACAACTTCACCGGCAAGCAGCGGCACTTTTTTCGGGTCAAGCCCCAGGTCGGTTATCAGGTTGTTGTAAACTCCTTTCACCTTGGTTGGCCATTGGCCGTCGCCCGTATTTGATTCTCCCTGATGCAACAAAATGCCTTTAATTACACCATCTTTCTGAGCAAGTTTTGCCATTTCAACCAAACGTGCATAAGGATTTCCACTGTATTCAGCAATAATGTTTTTCAACCACGTTTCTGTGATTGATGAAACATACGTCGTATAATTGACTTTGTCGAACAGTTCGATTTTGCAGCCGCCAACAGAAACATTGATTACCCCCACTTTGACGTTTGTTGGAAGGTTTGCAATCATTGTTCTGCCAAAATAATCGACAGGCGAGAGACCGGACCAGCATCGGGTCAAAGGAGGTACAGCGGTGTACCATTTCCCTTTTGTTCTTCCCAGATTTGAACAATCAACAGCTTCCATAACTTTGAACCGGCTATCAACGGTCTTGTCCACTGTTTCAATTGCTCCTGCTCCCTCCATGTTCGACTGTCCGAAACACAGGTAAATATGGAAATCCGGATCTTGCGAAAAAGCATTCATGCCCAACAGGATCAATCCAATCAATAAACTTGTGTGTTTTCTTTGTTTTTCCATTACAGATACGATTCAATATTGAAAAAATGTTGTTTTCTAATTGTTCAAATATTTAGACTCACCCCGTCGCATCGTTCGACTGAGCTCACGCCGAAGTCTGCGATGCTTTTCCCCTCTCTTTTAAAAGAGAGGGGGAAGGCCGCCTGCGGACTTCGGGGTGAGTGATTTATAAATGCGATATTAAATTCTTTCACATACTCAGTAAGTGTTTTTCATGTTTTTAATTTTTCTTGAATGCCGGTTTTCCAGTTCCCCACCACTCAAACCAACGGGAATAGTCAACTTGTGGATAGGGACTGATTGTGACGTTTGTATTTGCGGATGTATTCCCAAGAAGGAACTTTTCAACAAAGGCTTCCACTTCAGGATATTGACCTTTAGGGAGCTGGCAGTGTCCATGCCCCGCGACAATCGAAAAACCAAAGCGGTCGGGTATGCCAAAAGTTTTCCAGACTTCGTGTGCCGCCCGGCAGGATACATAGCCTGATTCATCTGCAAGCCACACAAAGTCAGGGTTTCCAAGGACCAATAATGCACGGGGCGCTATCATAGCCATTAACTCATGATGGTCGAATGGCAGTTTCGAAACATTCTTATCTGCAAATTGAAACATGCTCTCCTGAAACCAGACATGACTGGTAGCGCCCAGCGTTTCCACTTTAACAGGCAACGACTGTGAAACGCGCCAGGCTGCGGCCCCACCGCCACAGGATTCCTGGGCAATCGTCAGCGCAATTCGCTCATCGAAAGCTGCAGCAAAAAGCGCCATTTTTCCAGCGAAAGAGCAACCCGTAATAGCCAGATGTTTTAAATCGATGGAAAGTTCTTTCGAAACCAGCTCCAGTCCATCAATCAGGCGACTGACTCCCCATGACCAGGCGGAGTACGCACCCATTGAAACGAGTTCAGGATAAAGCTGGTTGATTGGTTCATTACCGCGCTTTTGCGAATGGACCATTACCTGTACAAAGTTGAAAGGGATTTGCGCAATACCGCGACTGGCAAATATTTCTGCCGGCAGACTGCCAGAACCACGACCAATACCGATAACTGCAGGGAATGGCCCTTTCCCCTCCGGAAGGGTAATTCGTGAAGTCAATGTAAGTGTTTTCCCGTTCTCGGTAACATGCACCTTGAGTGTGTCTCCGGAATAGCTGGCAGTTATGGTGTCCGGACGATTTGGCTTTTCACCGATCTCGTAATGTTCTATTTCAGCGCCAATCTCGGCACGCCGCCGACTCCAGTTTTTGAATTTGGCAGAACGCCCCTTGCCATCTGACCACGTAAACGGATCCGTCAGGGGCTCAATGACTGGAAGTTGTTCTAACATAGGTAAATCCGGCTTCGAAAATTTCGCCCCAGTGTTCTCAACTCTATAAACGAGTGGAATTTTCTGAGCGGATAAACTTAGGCTCGCTGATACAATCAACAGTAGAATGAGTATGCGTACCTGAATTCTTAATCTCGTTTTCATTTTAGCTCCCCCTGAATATTTTTAATAATCGAATGAAAAAATGTTGTATTTCAAATTACTCCAATAATTTAACTCACCCCTTAGCATCTGCGATGCTTTTCCCCTCTCTTCAAAAAGAGAGGGGGACGTCCGCTAGTGGACGTGGGGTGAGTAAGCATTAAATGCGACCATATACTGTTCCAATTATCTGTCGTTCGTATTTATTTACTTTGAAGTTTTACATGTGTTTCTTTAATCCCGTTCGATTTTGCTGTCACAGTTATTGTTCCCTTCTCTCCGGCTTTTGCCCTTACAATCACCAAAACCAATCCATTAAAAGCTTCTCGTTGGTGTGAAGCAAAAGATTCCAGGTTATATGAATCGCCGTTATCGGTAGCCACAATTTCGCCCGGACCTTCAATACTGAATTCAATCCGGTTATTTGATCGCGGAACTATTAACCCGTTTTTATCAGTTATTTTCACAGTAATGAAAGCCAAGTCTTTTCCGTCAGCAACAGTTTGGCTACGGTCGGCTGTTACCAGAAGTTGGAATGCTTCTCCAGTGGTTTTCACAATTTCTTCGGCCCACTTTGCGCCGTTTTTATAAGCGACGACCTTCAGTTCTCCCGGTTCGTATATCACATCGTCCCAACGCAAACGGTATTCGTATTTTCCTTTTTTCTTTTTCCCCAACGATTTTCCATTCAGGAACAATTCTGCTTCGTCGCCCGAAGTAAATACATGCACCGGAGTGACTTCTCCGACACGTTCCGGCCAGTTCCAATGCGGCAGAATATGAGCCATGGGCAGTTCAGGACGCCAACGCGATTGGTAAAGATAAAACCGGTCTTTTTTGAAACCTGCAAGGTCGATCATACCGGAATAGGAGCTTCGCGCTTCATAATAAGGTGTGGGCTCACCGATGTAATCAAATCCGTTCCAGACAAACTCGCCGGCCACAAAAGGATGCCGGTCGAGCGAGCCAAAAACCTTATCGGCAGAGGAACCAAAGTCAACTGCATGAAGTTCGTACGAACTAACCTGGCAAATTTTTGAGTCGCCGCCACGGCCATTGCGCACCGGTGCACTGTTCTCTTTCGAGACGGGGAACAGGTAAATGCCACGGCTACTGAATGCGGATGCAGTTTCAGCGCTGAGAATTACTTTGTTGGGGAATTTCGCATGGAAAGCATCGTACTGCGGTGCTGTGCGAATACGATCGGTTCCTTCAAATTCCGGATCCTGGCGGATACCTTCGCCCTGATAATTCAAACCAATTACGTCAGGAACCTGCGGCAAAGGCATGTCAGATTTTGCAAAATTCATGGCAAGGGTGGTCGGCCGCGTTGGATCTTCTTCTTTCACAAAATCGTACAAGCGTTTGGCTACAGCAGCGCCATCTTTGTCGGTGTATTGTTCGCCCACTTCATTGCCAAAACTCCACATAATTACTGAAGGACAATTCCTGTCGCGGCGAATAAAAGCACGCGTATCGGCTTCCGACCAGTCAGGAAAAATCAGGTGAAAATCGTGCGGCGTCTTTTTTCGCTCCCATGAATCAAAGATCTCGTCGATTACCAGAAAACCCATTCGGTCGGTTAATTCGAGCAACTCAGGCGCTGGCGGATTGTGCGCCATACGAATGGCATTGCAACCCATCTCGCGTAATATCTCAAGTTGGCGTTCAGCCGCGCGCGTATTGAATGCCGAACCCAAAGCTCCCAGATCGTGGTGCTGGTTAACCCCTTGTATTTTAATGTGTTTACCGTTGACAAATATTCCTTTATCGGGATTAAATTCTACTGACCTAATTCCAAACCGGGTTTCGTAGGTGTCGATAATTTTGCCGTTTTCAGACAAAGTAGTTTCGGCTACATAAAGATTCGGTTGCTGAGTTGGTGGTGGGCCCCAGAGTTTGGGGTTTTTGATCGCAACAGAACCTTCAACCTTTGCATTTCCGGCAGCAACAACTTTTGATTTCAGAGTTGAAAAGCTGGCAACAGCTTTACCGGTTTTATTTCCTTTTGCATCCAACGCATAAACAGAAGTTGAAACCTCAACTGTTGCATCCGTTTTTGTATTGTTGTCGATGGAAACTGCCAGATTGATGGTAGCAGATTCCTTCGAAATATCTTTAGTGGTTACGTAAGTTCCCCACTGTCCAACATGGATCGGGTTGGTTTTGGTCAGCCAAACATTGCGGTAAAGCCCTGCGCCGGGATACCAACGGGCAGAATGGTTGGGATTGTCCAAACGGATGGCAAGTTGATTTTCACTGCCGAATTTGATGAAAGGAGTCAAGTCCAACCGAAACGGATTGTAGCCATAAGGCCACCCACCCACCAATTGGCCGTTCAGCCAAACGATAC
>DAITNH010000074.1:8432-18567 GCA_036834745.1 Prolixibacteraceae bacterium | reverse complement strand
GTGCTCGGGTTTGAATACGGATACTCACTTGCCATCCCGAAAGGTTTGACCATCTGGGAGGCCCAGTTTGGCGATTTCTTCAATGTTGCACAGGTAATTT
This sequence comes from Prolixibacteraceae bacterium, assembly GCA_036834745.1. Classification (GTDB taxonomy): domain Bacteria; phylum Bacteroidota; class Bacteroidia; order Bacteroidales; family Prolixibacteraceae; genus Aquipluma. Next base: position 18,467 of record DAITNH010000074.1, on the reverse strand, counting down.
TCGATCAGTATATCTCTTCTGCTTACGAGAAATGGGGCATGATGAACGGATTGGTTTTGTATCTTCCGCACGGTTACGAAGGGCAGGGGCCAGAACATTCGAGCGCGCGTATTGAGCGGTTTCTGAATCTGACGGCTGACAATAATATACAGGTAGTAGTCCCGACAACTCCTGCAAATATGTTTCATTTACTTCGCCGTCAATTACATTGGAATGTGCGCATCCCGCTGGTCATTTTTACTCCCAAAAGTCTGTTAAGGCATCCAATGGTTACCTCTTCTGTAGAGGAATTGTCGGATGGACATTTTCAGGAGATAATTGAAGATGCAGTTCACAAACCTGAAAAAATAAGTAAGCTGGTTTTTACCTATGGAAAACTATATTACGATTTGCATAAACGACAGGGGGAGGAAGGCATTTCAAATGTGGCCATTGTTCGGATTGAGCAATTGTTTCCACTTGCAGTTGACAAAATTAAATCTATTATCGCCAAATATCCAAATCTCGAAAAAATCATTTGGGCGCAGGACGAACCTTCGAATCTTGGCGCGTGGCAGCATATTCAAAGGTATTTGCCCGATGTTCCGTTCGAGTTGATTTCTCGTTCAGCCAGTGCAAGTCCGGCTGTCGGGCTAATGTATCAGCACAATTTGCGATTGAAAATGATAGTCGATGCTGTTTTTAGTGAAAAAGTATTAGCATAAACCAATAAAAAACCAAAAATGTTATTCGAAATAAAAGTGCCTACTCCGGGCGAATCCATCACTGAAGTCGAAATTGGGAAATGGTTGGTTGCCGATGGCGATCTGGTTTATAAAGATCAGGAAGTAGCTGAAGTTGAATCGGACAAAGCCACCTTGACTTTGGCTGCCAATGAAAACGGTCAGATAAAAATTTTAATTTCTGAAGGCGAAACCGTTGCCGTTGGAACCATTGTCTGCACCATCGACACCAGTGTTGCTCCGGAAATAAAAAAAACGAAACAACCGATTGCCTCTGAACTTTTTCCGGAGCCAAAGGAAGTTGCTGCTGTTAAATCTGCAAAAAACAGTGTTCCTGAAGTAACCGTCAAGCCGGAAGAATCAAATGTTAAAGTCACTCCGGTAGCGCATAAAATGATGGAAGACAACCACCTTTCGATGGAAGAAGTGCTGAACGGTTTGCACCGCATTTCGAAAAGTGACATTGAAGCGGTGCTTGCACTTCCGAAGCTGGAAAGTGCAAGCACCCAAAAGGTTTCTTTCTCAAGGGCCGGGAAGCGTGAGAAAATGACCATGTTGCGCCGTAAACTGAGCGAACGTTTGGTTGCAGTTAAAAATGAAACTGCAATGCTCACCACCTTCAACGAAATTGACATGAGCCGGGTGATGGACATGCGCGCAAAACTTCAGAATAAATTTGTAGAAAAACATGGGTTGAAGTTGGGTTTCATGTCAATATTTACCAAAGCGGTTGCCGAAGCAATGCAATTTCATCCGTCTATCAATTCACAAATCAGTGGCGAAGAAATAATTTCTTCTGAATTCGTGGATGTTGGTATCGCTGTTCAAACTCCCAAAGGTTTGATGGTTCCGATTGTCAGGAATGCCGAAAGCAAAACCATTGCAGCAATTGAACTCGAGATTAAAGAACTGGCAGAAAAAGCACGGACAAAAAGAATTAGTGTTGAAGAACTGACTGGGGGGACTTTTACTATTACCAATGGCGGAACATTTGGCTCATTGCTTTCGACCCCGATCATTAACCCACCTCAATCGGCTATTCTCGGAATGCACAACATTGTCGATCGACCTGTGGCGGTGAACGGACAAGTGGTAATCCGCCCAATGATGTATGTCGCACTGTCATACGATCACCGTATCATCGACGGAAAAGATTCGGTTGGTTTCCTGGTTAAAGTGAAGGAACTGATTGAAAATCCAGAAAGATTGCTCACCAGAGGACGAAATCCAGAGGAAGTATTGTTGGGGCTGTAAACCATGTTAACTTTTCCAGAGTTTTATAAACGATATTAACTTTTCCAGAGTTTTATAAACTTTAGAAAACTCTGGAAAAGTTATTGTAAATTTTATTTTACTTCGTTTTTTGTCCGAACGGAATGGTAAGTCCGAGCCATGGAATGGCTACAAAACTATCTATGTCAGCTCCTATTGGAATGAATGCGCCGAAATCGAGGCCGGCACGTTGAATAATTCTTCTGCCTCCTACCGACATCAGAACTATAAAATTATCTGGAGTTCCGATAAAATAATTTTCAGTAATGAAATAGCCTTTAGCGCCGGTACGGATCATTCCGCCAATATTTACGGTCGGATTTTTTGCCATTTCGCGTCCGGCAAATCCCCATCCAAGTCCAATGTTCAGATTTTGATCTTTTGATCCGATTGTGGTGATTCCGTATAGAATACCAAAACCGGCATCTTCTTCCCCGATTACAGTTCCAATTAGGGCGCCTGCTCCCATGTTAAATTTGTCTTTCACTACCGGTACCGAAAATTTGGCAGTGATCCATGCGGGGGTTGAGGCTCCTCCAAAAAGGAACAGTGGCATTACTCCCACACCTGCCGAAAAATGATCCGTCAATCCGTAAACTGCCTGGTTGAAAAGAACCCAGACATTCTGGTAATAGCCTTCACCTTTTTTTAGGCTATAACCATTCGGTGCCCAGAAATAGCGGGTTGCCTGGGGATTGTCGAGCCAATATGTTCCGTCTTTTGATTTGGTTGCGGTGAGTTGGGTAATTCTTTTTATTTCGGCACGGGGGATGCTTATTTCGCCGAGTTTGTCGGTTTTTATCCTGATTGTTTCAGTGGTCTGTTCAAGGATAATTCCGATGTATTCATTGCCATCCAACGTTTCAACCTGAGTTTTTATGGAATCCTGACTGTTTTGGCCAATTGATAGAAGCGAAAAGCCAATCAGACAAATCGTAATGAATACAAATTTAAGTAGATTTTTCTTCATAATGAAAATGTTTTAGTGCTTTGTGTTTAAGCTATAAGCAAGAACTCATTTTCTTAAGAAAAGTTCACCAGGTAGAATGGGATCAATTTTGAGGAAGATATATTTATACATTGACTCCTAATTACTGTAACCTGAATCGGAGCGAGTGTGCAGGCCGTCAAAACGCCCGGCTGAGGGTTCGTTTTGACAAGATTTTTGCTTCCTTTTCATCGAATGGAAAAGGAAGGGCCAGTCCGGCCTTAGGACAGAAAACATCAATAGTATTGACATCTTTTTATATTGCTCCACAATATATGAAGTAATCCGGAGGAAGTATTGCGAACCTTTAAGTTAAAAACTTTTCCAGAGTTTTCTAAACTTTAGAAAACTCTGGAAAAGTTATTCAATATAAAACTCGGAAAAGTTATAAAATAAAAAAAGCCACCCGCATGTGAGGACGAGTGGCTATATCTGTTTAAAAAATGTTTGACTCTTTGTTTATAAACGATTAATAATTTACTCTGAAACTACTTCGAAACCCAATTCAACAATTACTTCTTTGTGTAATTTGATTTTTGCGGTATAGCTTCCTATTTCTTTAACACTGTCATCAGAAATCATGATCTGTTTGCGATCGATTTCAAATCCTTTGGCATTGATAGCCTCGGCCAGCATGATGGTATTAACCGAACCGAAGATTTTTCCGGTGGTGCTGGTTTTTGCTCCAATAACAAGCTGAACAGTTTTGAGTTTCTCGGCAACAGCCAAAGCAAGATCTTTCGCTTTTGCTTCTTTGTGTGCCCTCTGTTTGGTATTTTCGGCCAATACTTTTTTAGCCGATTCGGTGGCGATAATAGCCAACTTCTGTGGTATCAAAAAGTTACGTCCGTGTCCGCTTTTAACGGTAACCAGATCGTCTTTAGATCCTAATCGTGCAACATCCTGCAATAATATAACTTCCATTTTTTCAGCTTTAAAATTATTTCATCATATCAGTAACATATGGAAGTAACGCGATATGACGTGCCCTTTTAACTGCTTTTGCCACTTTACGTTGGTACTTCAAAGAGGTTCCGGTGATACGGCGTGGTAAAATTTTACCTTGCTCGTTTAAGAATTTTTTCAAGAACTCACCATCTTTGTAGTCGATGAATTTGATTTTGTTCTTTTTAAAGCGACAATACTTTTTCTTTTTGATTTCAACCGACGGTGGGGTCAAATACCTGATTTCACTTGAATTTGCTGCCATAATTTAGTTCTCCTTTTCAGTTTTAGCTTTTGTTCTACTGATTCTTTTTTCGCTGTAAGCAACGGCATGTTTATCCTTACTGAAAGTCAGGAAACGGATAATGCGTTCGTCGCGTCTGAATTGAGTTTCTAACGTTTTTGCAAACGTAGGTTCTGCTGCAAATTCGATGAGTTGATAAAACCCTGTCGATTTTTTTTGAATGGGATAAGCTAATTTGCGTAATCCCCAGTCCTCTTCATTGACAATCTCACCACCGTGTTCGGTAATGATGTCCCTGAATTTTTTTACCGTTTCCTTTACCTGAATATCAGATAAAACGGGAGTGACGATGAAAACGGTTTCATACTGGTTTTTCATAAAACATCTAAATTAATTAAACATGAATACTTTATACCTAAATTTAGGTCGCGCAAAATTAGAAATATTTTGCTATTATTCAAACATGTTCCTGTTAATTCATTCCTGAAGTTGGGAATTGGTCACAATTCAGAAGTATTTGGTTGGTAAGTATCCCGATTATCGCCTTATTTTCAATATAATAACCACGTAACGACAGATATATCTCAGGATTTTAACTTTGACCCGCTATTCACCCTTACAATTGAATGACTACTGAATGACCACATATAATTTGTCCGTCTGCCAGTGAAGCTGGAAATTTCTAAAACCCCTTCAGGAAATAGGCCAGCGCAACACCTAGGTAATTGCCAAAGGCGTATCCCAGGATCCCGGTAGTGATGCCTGTGATAATGATTTCCTTGTTCTTTAATGCGGCAGCAACTATCGGCACAAAGGGAGGTGAAAATGTAAGCGCCGTCATGGTAATGATGGTTGTATCGGAATCGACTTTGAATAAATACGATAAAAAGACATGCACAATGACAGATCCGAAAACGGCAAATCCAACATAGAGGAACAGATTTAGGAAATCAATCTGGAACATGCTTCGAAGGTCGGCCATTGATGCAATTACCATCGAGAATACGATGATAAAATACATGCCCAGTTGAAATGTTTTATCAATACTGCTGATGGATTTGATGGTTCCAAGTAACAATCCGATAGTTGTAATTGAAAGTATGATGACCGTTGTTTGCGAAGATTTTGGCACCAAAAGACTTACTCCAAACGAAGCGCCCACGATAAGCACCGACAATCCCAATGCTTTCGAAAGTTGGATCATCCCTCTTTTTGTAAGCATTCCAAGGTAATTGTCGATACCGTTGCTTTCCCTGATTACATTTTTTAATTTTATCTTTTCGTGACTTTCATTAAAATGTGGCAGGATCAGGTTGAAAACTTTCTGTGCCCCGGTGAGAAAGAAAAACAGGCAAAATGACCCCAACACCATATCGTAGGTATTGATGAGTACATAAGTATTCGGATTGACATCCAATGCAGTTCCAATGGCAGCCAGATTGGGAGTTCCGCCAGTATAGACACCGCAAAGCATACCTGCTACTTTCCACGATTCTTGTATCTGATTTTTAAAAAGGAAATAACCCGCCACCACCACAATAATAAGCGACGAAACTCCCAGAATAAGCGAAAGCAAAGCTTCTTTTGCCATCTTGAGCCATCTTCTGATGTCGAGCGAAAAAAGTAAAAGAGGCAATGCAATTGGTATGGCGATCGACATAATGGTATCCTGAACGGTTCCTATCTGGTTCAGTATTAAATCGCTTTGTGTAATTTTCCCTTCGGCCAGATAGTTTAATATTTCGTTATGCGGCACAAATTTTTTTCCTGCCAGAATAGCTTTGAATGCTGCACTAGCGTTGGGAAATAACCCGATGTTGCCAATCACAAGTCCAACAATATATGCCAACACAACTGCCCCTATTTTATTGATGGTTTTTGAAATATGGACTAAGTAGATGAGAAGTATGGGGGTCATTAAATAGAACAAGACCATGGCGATGGTTATTATCATGATGGTTGACTTTGAAATGATTCCATGTCAAATATAGCAGAAATGAATCAATCGGGTAGGTGGGTATTGAAAAATTAGGGAAGAAGGTAAATTCATTCTATTGATACATATCATTCGGATATGCAGCAATACCTGTTGGATAATTCAAAAGGCTGTTTTGATCATTCCTTGAATTTACATGAATAATATCATGTTCTTAATTTTTAGTTTTAACCCATGAAGACATAAAATAATCCTGGCAATCGTGACATATATGAATGGTCGATTTCATTAAAATGCTACGAAAACAGAGGATTTTACAACGATTAAGAGCTTTGATTATTGTTCCGGTATGCAATAAAGCCTGTTTGGTAGTTCAAAAGCACGGTTTGATCATTGCCTGATATTTTGGGAAAATTAACCGGTAATTGATTGTTATTTTTATTGATGAAATTATGCTGGTAACTGTAGTAACATATAACTGTACATTTAAATTAAGTTCGCCAAGTGCTAGGGTCAAATCGTCAACTGGCGCTCAATTAACATATCTGGTTTCATTAAATAATTCTGGTAATAAAAAACAAATTGGCATATAATGAAGGCTTTATTTGCCTTGATCCAAGAGAGAAAAAAATTAATAGCTTCACAAAAAAAGTGACTTGAAAACTTGTAAATTATTAAAATATATGAAACACCTTGGCATATTAATCATTTCAATGGCATTCTTATCTTTTCGCCCCATTTCTGAAAAGGTTGAGAATAACGCCCGTCCCGGATTTTACATTTCGGTGGAAGATTTTACCGACCGTTCTAACCACGAATACATTGTGGAGTCAAAAGATTCTGTCAACATTATTTTCGAGCAATTTTTCAGTTCCGAACTTGCGCTTGGTAATGTTGACCGTCCGATTACTATTTTCAACGGGAAACGTAATTTTTACATTGCAAGGGTTACTGTTTCTGAAAAACCAAATGGTGAATTAAGTTTCAGGCACCTAAAATACCCGAATGTGTATGTTAAACGATTGAAATTGACGCCTGCTGTTTTTTAGTCAATTCATAAACGCGATTGTACCAAATTTGGTTTGCGGCTTTTACGGCTGATGAGGTAAAATCACCTGAAAATTTTTATTTCCAGGTTCGATGGGAAAGATTGGTCGGAGGCTGTAAACTTTCCATTTAACAGCAATTCATATTCTGTTGGTCATCCGGCATTGTCGCCCGATAATAATACCCTTTATTTTATTTTCGACATGCCTGGTGGATTTGGACAAACCGATATTTACAAATCAGAATTAGTAAATGGCCAATGGTCAGAACCTGTAAATTTGGGAGAAACAATTAATACCTCAGGCAAGGAGATGTTCCCTTTTGTTGACAAGGAAGGAATTCTGTACTTTTCGTCCGATGGCCACCCCGGATGGCAGGTTTAGATATTTATGCCGCCAAATCAGGCGATGATGGCCAATTCCTGGTTGCGAATTTTGGTTCCCCCATTAATTCAAAATACGATGATTTCGGACTTATTTTAAATACAGATTCATTGACAGGATATTTTACTTCTAACCGGACGGGAGGAGCAGGCGACGACGATATTTATTATTTTTCGGTTGCCGCAATCGACCTTCAGGTAACAAGTATTTTAGAAAGTACCATGGAAATTATGCCAGATTTTAAAGTTTTCCTGAAAGATGAAAAAGGGGATATTATCACTTCAGCAATAAGTGATGAAAATGGACAGGTTGAATTCTCAGTGAAACTTGAAGAAGAAAATGGCGTTATCCGAATGAAGTTGAACAATGAAACCAATTACACTTTCGATGTTACTGCTAAAGGATTTTTTCCAAATACTGTAAAATATACAAGTGTAGGTTTGGTTCCCGGAGAATATTCATTGACAATTGAAATGGAGAAATTATCAACCGGGAAACAATTCACACTGGACGATTTATTTTATGACTTGAATAAATCAAATATACGGCCCGATGCTGCACTTGTGCTGGATGACCTTGCGCAGATACTGCTTGAAAATCAGGAAGTGCGCATAGAGATTGGCTCCCATACCGACAGCCGTGCAACTGCCGAATACAATTTGAATTTATCACAGCGCCGTTCTGAATCGGTTGTTGCGTATTTGATTGGCAAAGGGGTTGCAAAAGACCGTTTGGTGGCAAAAGGATTTGGAGAATCACAGCTGATAAACCATTGTGCCGATGGAATTGATTGCCCTGATGAAGTCCACCAGGCCAACAGGCGCACTGTAATTGAAATCCTGAACAAAGATATCCGCAAAGTGAAACATGGAGCCAGGGATGTTTACTACTTCTAGCGCAGAGCTGGAAGACGAAAATACAATCAGCTGGATGCTGAAGAGAAGTTTTAATTGGTTGTTGTAATTGTGAATTAGGGAAAGGCTGTTCGTCAATTGATGGACAGCCTTTTATTTCAAAGGATTGCAGCTATTTCGTTCAGGTAATTTACTTTATCGGCCTGCCCAAGTTCTCTGTATCCGATTACCAGCTTTTCGATCAGCCGTTTAATAATGATGCGGTCGGGACATGCTACGATCAGCTTTTGCCGTTCAGTATCATCGGTCGTATGCTGAATATAATCAACTTCTTTTATGCCAATAATGGCTCCGTTGTTCGATGGATTGATATAAAACAGGATTGCATTATCGGTTTCTTCCCCGTGCACCAAACGTGCAATATCTTTGTCGAAATAACCAACAAGCGGGTTCTTCTGAAAATCGATGTAATGAACAGGAAGGTTTAGCGATCGGGCAATCAGCGTATATAAAATAGCAATCGAAACCGGATTGCCTTTTTTTGTGTCAAGTATCCGGTTAATATAGGAGTTGTGAGGCGATTCTGGATTAAAATAGTCAACTTTAAATTTGTGCCGGTCATAAAATACGTGGTTCAATATGGTGATTTTCTCCAGTGAAGTAAGCGAGTTCCTGAATTCGAGCCAAATCTCCTTCCTTATTTTATCGAGTTGCAGTTGAATGAATTTCAGTTTTAATTCGGGGTACTGATGACGTGAAATCAGAAAGAACCCTTCAAAAAGATCGATTGATTTTTGATCTGACCAATGTTTGATTTTCTCTTTTGTATCGCTTAACTGGATTTTTTGGATGATGGATTCTATTCGTTTCTGAACCAATTCATCAAGGTTGGTTTCCCAAATATGCTCCAGATGGTCAACTACAGAGATATCTTCTTTCAAGAGTTCGTCCTGAACAATGTGAAAGACCGAATCATCCGGGTCATCTAAAAGCATAATTAGCGAATCCAGCTTTTTTTCAATCATGTTTTTCTATCCGTTAATTGGTTAACCTTCCCAGAACAAGTTGAATCAATGTTTCCATCGATTCATGGTAATCCGAGTTTGCTTCTTTTTTCACCCGGTTGGCGATGATCAGGCAAATGGTCAATGCTTCATGTCCGAGTAATTTCGACAATCCATAAATGGCCGAACATTCCATTTCAAAGTTGGTAATTTTTTGCTTTTCGAACTCGAATGACACGATTTTTTCGTTCAAAAGCGAATCGGCAAGCGGCAATCGCAGCACCCTTCCCTGCGGACCGTAAAATCCGGGGGCAGAAATGGTTACTCCTGAAATGGTGTCAGCCTGGTGTATTTTTGAAAAAAGCGTTTCCGAACAGTTTACTACATAAGGTGAAGTCAGTTGTTTTCCCCAGCCGGTATGTTGTTTGAAAGCCTCTTCAAAAGGCAGGTCTGAAACCGAATCGCGGTTGGCATAAAAATTCAGCAACCCGTCGAAACCGATGGCTTTTCGCGAGACAACAAAAGAATTTACAGGTAAATAATCCTGAAGTCCGCCTGAAGTACCTATCCTTACGAAATTTAATTTGCGGAAGACCGGTTTTATTTCGCGGGTTTTCAGGTCGATATTGGCCAAAGCATC
>DAITNH010000074.1:0-8332 GCA_036834745.1 Prolixibacteraceae bacterium | reverse complement strand
TGCGGAAGACCGGTTTTATTTCGCGGGTTTTCAGGTCGATATTGGCCAAAGCATCCAGTTCGTTTACCACAATATCAATGTTGTCGGTTCCGATTCCGGTTGAAACGATTGTTACGCGCTGGTTATTGTATTTTCCGGTGGCAGAAACAAATTCGCGGTTATGTGCCTGAAATTCAATGTCAGTCAATAAGTTTCCTATTAATTCAACCCTTCCCGGATCGCCAACAAGAATGATATTATCCGCAATTTGTTCCGGAGTGAGGTGAAGATGAAATATACTTCCATCAGCGTTTATGATGAGTTCAGACGATTTGATCATTTTAATTATTTTGGACTGCCTAATCTATACAAAATGAAGTTAAAAGGCAATATATTCCATTATTTTTGTAAATCATGAGAAAGATAAAGAATATACATTTAACTGACGATCCGGAAGTTTACCAATGTTTCGGATGTTCGCCCCATAACGAATTCGGATTGCACCTCGAATTCTGGGAAGACGGCGACGAAGTGGTTTCGTATTGGAGCCCCCGTCCAATTTTACAGAGTTATCCGAAGGTGTTACACGGCGGAATACAATCGACATTGCTCGATGAAATTGCCGGTTGGCTTGTTTACGTCAAATGCGGAACGGTTGGTGTGACTGCCGAAATGAAAGTCAGGTTTAAACAACCATTGAAGATTGACGAGGGCCAGGTAACCATTCGGGCAAAGTTACTTGAGCGAAATACGCGGATGGCGGTAATTCAGTCACGACTGATCAATTCGTCAGGAAAAGTTTGTGCGGAAGCAGAACTTCGCTTTTTCCTTTTGTCAGAAACAGATGCCCGCGAAAAATACAATTATCCCGGCGTTGATGCTTTTTTTGAATAGTTAGGAGTCTGAAGACCGAAGACCGGAGTCTGAAGTCAGGAAAGCAGTATTTCGGAACTTTTGTTGTCATTAGTAAAATTCAATAAAAACATAATTATGAGTCGCTTATTTTTTGCAATTGCTTATCTGTTGGTTTGTTTGTCGTCATTCGCCCAAACCAAATTTATTTCGGCCGATCACTTAGCCTTCAGATATGTTGGCCGTTTCGATTTTTCGAATCCGCAGGAAGTTCGCTACGATTGGTCGGGCGTTTACATCCAGTTCAGTTTCAGGGGAACGGAATGCGCTGTTAAAATGAATGACACGGGTCACAATTACTACAATGTTTTTGTTGACGATCAACCATCAAAAACGATTGATGTAAAGAGCGATACAACAATTGTTATTGCCAGTAATATTGCATCCCAGATTCATAAAGTCAGGATTTATAAACGGACCGAAGGAAATCAGGGAACCGGCGTTTTCAAAGGCATCATGATTTCTGAAAATGGAGAAATGCTTCCCTGGAAAGATGTTCCAACCCGGAAAATAGAGTTTGTTGGCAATTCAATCACTTGTGGCTACGGAACCGAAGGCTTATCGAAAAGCGAACGGTTCAAACCTTCGACCGAAAACAATTACCTTAGTTATGCGCCAATTATGGCCCGCGCTTTTAAAGCCGATTACCACATCATCGCTCATTCAGGAATGGGCGTTGTAAGAAATTATGGCTACAAGGAAAAAGTGTCGCCAAACGCGATGCCCGATCGTTTTAACCGGGTTTTCGACGAAAAAGAATTGCCAATCTGGAATTTCAGTAAATGGAAACCCGATGTGGTGGTAATTAATCTGGGAACCAACGATTTCAGTACACAGCCTTTTCCTGATAAAGCGGTTTTCAAAGCTGGCTACGAAAAGCTGATCAATGAAGTGAAAAAGCAATATGGCGATGTTCCTGTTTTTTGCGTTGTTGGCCCAATGACCGACGAGCCATGCTATTCGTATGTAAAGGAAATGGTCGAAGATTTCAGATCAGTTTACCAACGCAAGAATGTTTATTTCGTTGGCATCCCCACTTACCTGATGAATCCGGAAAAGGATCTTGGATCGGATACCCACCCAAATTATTCGGGACAGCGAAAAATGGCCGCCCATGTTTTGTCGGTTATTTCAAGCATTCTGGAATGGGAGTATGATGGAAAGGAACTTTAAAGGTCATTCACTTTGTTTATGTTGAACATTTTAGATAGTTGTTGGTTTGCTGTAAAATAGCATGTCAACGTTTCTGCAATATCAACATTAAACTGATCTATGGCATCGAATATTCCTTTGATTTCGTGGTTCGATAAAGATACGGTAAAGCATCTGCGATTGCCGTTTTCTTTTTTTCTGATGCCCGTATTTTTGTTTGCGCTCAGTCAATCGGGCGAAATAAACTGGATGAACACGATCCTTGTCTTCCTGATTTTACATCTTTTGGTTTTTCCGTCGAGCAATGGCTACAACAGTTACCAGGACCGGGATGAAGGAAGCATCGGCGGACTAAAACATCCGCCAAAAGTTACCTCCAATCTTTATTATGCCACCTTGCTTTTTGATATTCTTGCCCTTTTGGCCGGATTGTTTATTTCGGTTTATTTTTCATTGATGGTGCTGTTATTCATTATCATGTCGCGCGCATACAGTTACCGGCAAATCAGGCTTAAAAAATATCCGTTCATTGGTTTCCTCACCGTGTTTGTGTTTCAGGGCGCTTTTGTTTTCCTGATGTCATCAACAGCAATTAACGGGGTGAAATGGTTCGGACTATTCTCTCAAAACTCGATAATTTGCATGGCTGTTTCCAGCTTGTTCATCGGCAGTATTTATCCCCTGACACAGATTTATCAGCACCAGGCCGATAAAAACGACGGTGTAATTTCCATCAGTTACAAATTGGGATATACAGGTACATTTTTATTTTCAGGTTTCCTTTTTTCTGTGGCAGTCATAATGCTTTTCTATCATTTCAGCCAGAAACAACAGACCACTTCGCTGATCATTTTCCTAGTGATGATGCTTCCGGTTGTTTACAGGCTTTCCGTTTGGTTTGCAAAAGTCCGGAAGGATACTAAAAATGCTGATTTTGAAAATACCATGGCCATGAATATGTTGACTTCCGCCACAATGAACCTGTATTTCTTACTTTTAATTGTCAACCGCTATGGAAACTGGTTCTGATTTAAGCCGGATAATTTCCATCGGTACTGCTGTTCCTGAATATTCAATTCCTCAGGAGGCGGCTCTTGGATTTATGCACAAAGAATACCTTGATCAGACCGCTTCCAGAAAACTGAATGTATTGTTTCACCAAAGCGCCATCAATTGCCGGTATTCGGCAGTTCCCGATTTTGCTGATGGTGAAGAACGTTCACTTTTCCCGCTCACGCACGAAATGCCAATGGTGTCGGAACGGATCGATGTTTTTAAGCAAAATGCACTGCCTCTTGCGGTTAAGGCAATTGAAAATTCATTTAAAAATATTCCGGTTTCAATTGCTGAATTCGGCATAACTCATCTCATTACCGTTACCTGTACCGGATTGCACAACCCGGGGCTTGATGCCGAATTAATGCTGGAATTGGATCTTCCTCCTGATATTTTTCATACCTCGGTTAACTTTATTGGTTGCAATGCCGCTTTCCCAGCCATAAAAATTGCCGACAGTTTTGTGAAGTCAAACACCGATGCACGTGTGTTAGTAGTTTGCGTGGAGCTTTGTACTCTTCATTTTCAGCCAAAAAACGACATTGATAATTTGCTGTCGAATACGATTTTTGGCGATGGAGCTGCTGCGGTAATCATGGTTTCCGATGCGGTGGCCAGAGCGCAAAATCTGAAAGGTTTTATACTGAAAGGATTTGCCTCGATGCTTGCCGGAAGGGGAAAAGACATGATGGGTTGGAACATTACTTCGGTAAATTTTGAAATGATACTGGATGCCGGAATACCTGAATTTCTCGGTCAGGAACTGGCTAATTTAATGGCTTCGGTTGAACGAAAGCTGCAACTCACTCCTGAAAATATCGACCATTGGGCGGTGCATCCGGGAGGTAAAAAAATACTTGAAACGGTTGAACGAGGTTTGCAACTGAAAAACGATGAATTGAAACATTCATATCAAATACTGCGGAATTATGGGAACATGTCGTCGCCCACCATTTTATTTGTACTGAACGCGATATTTAATAGCAATCCGAAGAACGGAGAAAAGCTGTTTGCTTTGGGTTTCGGACCCGGAATCAGTATCGAAACAGCTTCAATGGTTTGTCATGGTTTCGTTTAAAAGCCGGTCCGGTCAGCCTGAAATGATGGACGCTCCGGATATTCCCGTTCAATTGCTTCACAAAAATCTGGGGGAACTTGACCTTCTGAACCGTTACCTTGGAGGCCATTCAATTTCGATTTCAGGAATAAAAAAGTTGATGACCGATCGCAAGAAAATCTATCACATTGTTGATTTGGGTTGTGGCAGCGGCGATGTGCTGAAATACATTGCACGATGGGCACGGTCGCACAAATTTCAGGTGAAACTTACAGGTATTGACAGAAATCCCGATGCCATTAAATATCTGGTTAAAAACTGTTCTGGATATCCTGAAATTTCGGGATTAGCAAGCGATTACAAGGACTTTCTGGAGACCGAACCAAAGATTGACATCGTTCATTGCTCGCTTTTTTGCCATCATTTGAATGACGTTGAACTGCTTGAACTTTTCCGTTATTTGAAAAACTACGCTCGGAATGGTTTTTTAATCAACGATTTGCAGCGAAGTTCGATTGCATATTACAGTGTCTGGTTTTTGACGAGATTGCTGCGCGGATCAACTTTGTCGCAGCACGATGGACCTGTTTCAGTTCTGCGTGCTTTTACCCGACATGAATTGACAATACTGCTTCAAACTGCCGGGTTAAAAGAAATATCCATACAATGGCGATGGGCATTCAGGTATTTGGTCGTGGCGAAAACTGCATAAAATGACAAAAAATGATTCCACAATAGATGTCCTTATTTGCGGAGCCGGACCGGCAGGTTTGATGATGGCCTGTCAACTGGCTTTGCACAACATTTCTTTTCGGATCATCGATAAAAAAACTACGCCTGTCATGCATTCCGGAGCTTTGATCGTTCATGCCCGAACCCTTGAAATTCTCGACCAAATGGGTATTGCCCAAAAAGCCATTGAGGCAGGCATAATTGCACAAACAATAAATATTCGTTTCAATCAGCCTAAAAATTTCACGCTTGATGTTGGCGATTTGGGCAGTGGTTTAACCCGATTTCCTTTCCTTTTGATGATCGAACAATGGCAAACTGAAAATCTGCTGACCGGATTTCTGAAGGATCGTGGACACTCTGTTGAAAATAATACAACACTGGTAAATTTTGCTCCTGAAAAAGGTTTGGTTACTTCGGAAATACAAAAGCCGGACGGAACAATTGAAATTGTAAAATCGAAGTTTTTGATAGGCGCTGACGGAAGTAACAGCCTTGTACGGACAAAACTGAACATTCCTTTTCCGGGAAAAACGCACCTTGCCCGACTTTTTATTACTGACTGTGAAGCCCAATTGCCTTTCCGTACCAACGAAATTTTCTTTTCATTTACAACCACCCATACAGCAGGATTTTTCCCTTTGCCCGAAAATCGCCGGAGGGTGGATGGCCTGATTCCGGTAATTCAAAAAAAAGAACAGGTTGGATTCGACGATGTCAGCAAGTTCTTTGACAGTGATATTCATTCCGGAATACAACTTAGGAATCCGCAATGGTTTTCCGTGTTTCGGTCGCACTCACGCTGTGTCCAAACTTACAGGCAAAACCACTGCTTTTTGGTTGGCGATGCAGCCCATGTTCATAGTCCGGTTGGTGCGCAGGGCATGAATACCGGCCTTCAGGATGCGCACAATCTGGCATGGAAACTGGCGTTTTACATCCGCGGAAAAGCGTCGGAAAACATATTGGAAAGCTATCAGGAAGAACGCCGGCCATTGGCGCTGACCATTATCCGATCTACCGATTTTGCGTATTCGTTTATGACTTCCGATTCAATACTGGTCAGGTTTCTGCGGTTGAAACTTGCTCCGATACTTTTGCCAGTTTTTTTGCAAAAAATTAAAAATAGTACAGGACTTCGCAACCGGATTTTTACTTCAATTTCAGGAATCGGCATAAAATACAAGTCAGGTATTTTTATTGATTCTGAACAATCTGAAAATTTTCCGGCTCATGCGCCAAAACCCGGAGAACGGCTGCCTCAGTTCTTTTATGAAATGGGCGGAAAAACCTGCTCTATTTATGACGGTCTGGATTCTAAAACTTTTCATCTTATTGTCTTCGGAAAACAAATTTTGCCTGAACCATTTCGTTTAGTTCTTGATAAATTCAGCGAAGTTATTTCAGTAAAATACATACCATACGAACCCGGTACTCAGCATCTGTTTAAAATTTTTGGGCTTGAAAATGAAGGTTATTACCTTGTTCGTCCAGATTTACACATTGCATGGAGCAGCTGCGATTTGAATGCAGCAAGCTTTGGCAATTATCTGCAAAGAATTATATTGTTGTGTTAATGATCTTTTGTCGCAAGGTCATGCCGAACTTGTTTCGGCATCCCTTTTTTGATGGGACCCTGAAACAAGGGGTGACTGGAACCCGACAAAATCGAGTTAACACAACACTAGTATATCCCCCAAATATATGATAATTATTTAATATATTATTGATAATCAAAGAACTTTATTTCATTGATTTTGTGGATGAAAACTTTCCTTTCAAATCTATCTAAATTCTTCGTATAACTTCGTGAAACCTTTGCCCTCTTAGTGGTTTCAATATTTATCTTTGGCAACGCAAATCTGCAGTTGAATTATTAAGGGTTTCATCTTACTTGATGTGTTTGGGCATATAAAAAGTCTTATTTTTGAACAAACTAAATCCTTAAATCATGATACTTAAAAAACTAAGAACCTTCCTGATGCTTGGCTGTTTGCTGAGCGGCTTTATTCTGTCGGCGCAGCCCATCGAAAGACTGGTAAAAATTGTGGTAGCGCCCGATCATGCCAACTGGGTTTACAAACCCGGCGAAAAGGTGAATTTTCAGGTAACTGTGATGAAAAACAGCGAAACGATACAGAATGTGAAAATCAAATATGAATTTGGTCCTGAACAGATGACACCGACCAAACGCGATTCGGCAGTTTTGAAAGATGGCCAGTTCAGGATTGATGCCGGAACCTTAAAAGAAGCCGGATTTCTTCGCTGTAAAGTATCGGCTTTAGTCGATGGTGTACGCTACGAAAATCTGGCAACTGCTGCATATTCTCCGGAACAAATAAAACCGACAACGGAACAACCAGCGGATTTTGTACAGTTTTGGGACAAAGCCAAATCTGAAGCCGCCAAAATTTCGATGGACGTAAAGTTGACGCTGTTGCCTGATCTTTGCACAGAAAAGGTGAATGTTTATCAGGCAAATATTCAGAATTATAAAATTGGAACACGCTTGTACGGTATTTTGTGCGTCCCGAAAAAAGCGGGCAAATATCCGGCAGTGCTGAAAGTTCCCGGAGCGGGAGTTCGTGCGTATGGTGGCGATGTGGCAACTGCAGAAAAAGGAATTATTACCCTTGAAATTGGTATTCACGGTATTCCGGTTACGATGAATCCTGCTGTTTATGCAGACATGGGCAGATCGGTTTTGGATGGCTATCCGTTTTATAACCTTGACGACCGCGACCGCTATTATTACAAACGGGTATATCTTGGTTGTGTTCGGGCGATCGACTTCATTTATTCGTTGCCTGAATTCGACGGATCAACTTTGGCTGTAACCGGTGGAAGTCAGGGCGGTGCTTTGTCGATTGTGACAGCTGGTTTGGATTCGCGTGTGAAATACCTTGCCGCTTTTTACCCCGCACTATGCGACCTGACCGGCTATTTGAACGGCAGGGCAGGAGGGTGGCCGCACATGTTTGCCGATTATAATAAAGCTTTCAATGCCAAACCCGACAAAATCGAAACCTCGAAATATTACGATGTGGTAAATTTTGCCCGAATGGTGAAAGTGCCGGGTTATTATTCATGGGGATACAACGATGTGACCTGTCCGCCAACATCGATGTACTCGGCCTATAACGTCATTCAGGCAACCAAATCGTTAACAATTTTCGAGGAAACCGGTCACTGGACTTATCCCGAACAACGCGAAAAAATGCAGGAATGGCTGGTTGGGAAATTGATTGGAGGAAAATAATGAAGACTGAAGTTAGAATTAAGTAAAAACAACAAGCCCGGCAAAATAGTCGGGTTCGTTGTTTTCAGTTTTTCGATGTGATGTTTTTACTGTTTGGTGTTGGTTCGTTTTTCGTTCTGGTAGTTATATCCTGAATTCATTTATGGATAGTTTCAGTATATTCTGAATACTGAGACTGAACACTG
>DAITNH010000073.1:0-18781 GCA_036834745.1 Prolixibacteraceae bacterium | reverse complement strand
ATACCTCGGAATCACAGTTATTTATAACCTGATTTATGCATTGGCCGGATTATTCAAGCTACGAAACCGCAAAGCAAAAGAAAACCGGTTGCGTAAAATTGCGGTCTTAATTCCTGGGTATAAAGAAGATAAAGTTATCCTGCAAACCGCAAAAGTATCACTCCGGCAGGACTACCCGAAAGAAAAGTACGAAGTAATCGTTATTGCCGATTCGTTTAGCCACGAAACCTTGCAGAAACTCAGAGAAATGCCCATCCGGGTGGTCGAAGTAATTTTCGAAAACAGTACCAAATCAAAAGCGCTCAATAAAACCATGTCGCAAATCCCCAACGACTACGACATTGCTGTGATTTTAGATGCCGACAACCTCATGGCCGCCGATTTCCTCTCCAAAATAAACGACGGATTTAACCAGGGTTTCAGGGTAATTCAAGGGCACCGGGTCGCCAAAAACACCGATACTTCGTTTGCAATTCTGGACGCTATCAGCGAAGAAATCAACAACCATATTTTCAGAAAAGGACACCGTGTTTTGGGCCTTTCGTCGGCACTTATTGGCTCCGGAATGGCTTTTGAATACCTCTTTTTCAAAAACATGATGGCTGACATAAAGGCGATTGGCGGATTCGACAAAGAACTTGAACTGAAGTTATTGCGCGACCGTCAAACCATCGGCTACCTGGAAAATGCGCTGGTTTATGACGAAAAAACACAAAAAGCAGATAATTTTCAGCGACAACGAAAACGTTGGCTTTCAGCTCAATTCATTTACTTTTCAAACTATCTGGGAAGCGGCCTGAAACACCTTTTCCTCAAAGGAAATATCGATTTTTTCGACAAAGTTCTCCAGCTTGCCTTTCTTCCACGCGTCTTGCTTTTGGGTGTATTATTCCTTTGCAGCGCTGTTTCTATCGGGGCAAATTTGCTTTCTCTTCCATTTATTGAAAGTAACTTTGGCACAAACTGGTTATTTTGGACCGGATTGTTTATCGTAACCGGACTGACGCTTCTACTTTCAACTCCCCGGAAATTTTTCAGTTTCCGGACATTGAAGGCCATTTCAAGTCTGCCACGTGCATTTTTACTGATGTTTGGTTCTTTGTTCAAATTAAAAGGGGCAAACAAAAAGTTCATCCACACCGTTCATGGCGATCACCCTGAAACTGAAGCGCCACCACCGAAAAATAATGGTCATCAATTAAAAACCTGAACATGAAGATAGCAATAGAAGGACAACGACTTTTCCGTAGAAAAAAACACGGAATGGACATGGTGGCGCTCGAACTGATCCGTAACCTGCAACTGATTGATCGTGAAAACGAATATATTATTTTCGTAAAACCCGATGAAGACGATCAGGTTATTCAGGAAACGCCCAACTTTAAAATTGTGAAGCTCGACGGCGGATTTTACCCTTTGTGGGAACAAATTGCATTGCCAAAAGCTGCTGCCCGCGAAGGTTGCGACATTTTGCATTGCACATCGAACACAGCGCCCATATTTTCCTCCATTCCGGTTGTAGATACGCTGCACGACATTATCTACATGGAAAATAGCTATTTAAAAATCCTGCAAGGTAGCGGAACGCCTTATCAGAAATTTGGGAACGTATATCGGAAACTTATTGTGCCCCGGATTGTGCGGAAAAGCCGAAAAATCATCACCGTTTCGCATTTCGAGAAAAACCGGATTGAAGCGTTTTTCGGGATGAAAGGCGACCCGCGCTTAACGGCTGTTTACAACGGGGTTGGCGAACATTTTAAACCAGTTACCGACCTGACAGACCTTATCCGGGTGAAAGAAAAGTACCACCTTCCGGAGCGTTTCTTTTTCTTTTTGGGGAATACCGATCCGAAGAAAAACACAAAAGGCACACTGAAGGCTTATGCTGATTTTGTGAAACAAACCAACAGTGAAATGCAGCTTTTAATGCTCGACTACGACCAAAACGAACTTAAAAAGATACTTTCTGAAATCGGGGCGCCTGAATTGATCGGCAGGATTCATCTCACCGGATATGTAGTAAATACTGATCTTCCGGCTATTTACAGTCAATGCGGTGTGTTCCTGTACCCATCGCTGCGCGAGAGTTTTGGCATCCCGATATTGGAAGCGATGGGTTGCGGAGTTCCGGTCATCACGTCGAATACCTCGTCGATGCCCGAAATTGCAGGCGATGCAGCATTGATCATTGATCCGTATAAACCCGAAGAAATTACTGCTGCCATGATTCAGCTCACCACAGATAATACATTGCGTGGAAGCAAAATAAAGTTGGGTTACGAACAGGCCGCACTTTTTTCGTGGAGAGCAATGGCCGAAAATGTGCTGAAAATTTATCAGGAAATTGGCCCTCAAAACAAGCTAAAAATTGGGCTATGATAGAAAACCGCGATATTATTGTACTTGGAATTCAGGCATGGGACATTGAAATTGGCAGTAATTGCAAAAATATTGCTGAAGAATTAGCCAAAACCAACCGCGTCCTCTATGTTAATTCACCTTTAGACCGCATTTCGAGATACAGGCATCAAAATCTTGCGGGCATCAGAAAACGCACCCAAATTGTAAAGGATGGAAAACCTCAACTGATGGAGGTCTATAAAAATATCTGGAACCTTTACCCGGCCACATTAATCGAATCCATCAACTGGATTGGGGCAACAGGTTTGTTCGACTGGCTTAACCGAATAAACAACAAACGGTTTGCGAAACAAATTTCGTGGGCTATCAGCGAACTTGGGTTTAAAAATTTTATCATTTTTAACGACAGCGACATGTTCCGAAGTTTTTACATGAAAGAACTTCTGAAACCTGAAAGCTATATTTACTACACCCGCGACAACCTGATTGCCGTTGATTACTGGAAAAAACAGGGTGTTCGGGTTGAAGCCCTACACATGAAAAAAGCCGATCTGGTGGTGGCCAACTCAACCTATCTGGCAGCTTTGGCCCGAAAACATAACCCCAATTCATTTTATGTTGGACAAGGCTGCGATGTAAGTTTGTTTGACACCAACCTGTCCACCACTATTCCTACTGACATAAAGGATATTCCAAAACCAATTATTGGCTACATTGGTGCATTGTTATCGCTCCGACTCGATATTCAGGTGTTGGAACACATTGCCGAAAGCCGCCCGGAATGGAGCGTGGTACTGGTCGGCCCTGAAGACGACAAGTTCATGTCAAGTAAGCTTCATCAGCTTAAAAATGTTTACTTTTTGGGTAACAAAAACGGAAACGAACTCCCCTCCTACCTCAAACAGTTTGATGTGGCCATTAATCCGCAGGTGCTGAGTCCGGTAACAATTGGGAATTATCCGCGCAAAATAGATGAATACCTGGCAATGGGAAAACCAACTGTTGCCACCAAAACAGAAGCAATGAGCGTTTTTTCCGGCTTCACCTATCTGGCCGAAAACAAAGAAGAATACATTGAATGTATAGAAAAAGCGCTTCGGGAAGACAATGATAAAGTTCGCCGGGACCGTGAAGAATTTGCCCGCGAACATACCTGGGAAAACAACGTGAACGAAATTGCCAAAGCGCTTGAAACCGTTCAAAAATCAAGACCTTAAACATGAGCATAATTGAAAGAATCAAAGCAAATCCGAAGCTGAAGAGCCTGGCATTGAAGGCCATGATGCCGAAAAACCAGTCGCGGCCACGACTTTGGGTGAAAATATTTTTGAATCCGTTTAAACATACAAAAGGTAAAAACTCGCGCATTTGCCGGTTTACCCGAATGGATGTGATGCCATTCAATAATTTTGTACTGGGCAACGACTCGACGATCGAAGATTTTACCACCATCAATAACGGAGTTGGCGATGTGCTGATTGGCGACCGCGTGCGCATTGGCATGAGCAACGTGCTAATTGGTCCGGTAACCATTGGAAACGATGTGATGCTTGCCCAGAACATTGTGCTTTCAGGACTAAACCACGGCTACGAAGACATTAACATCGTGCCTCACAAACAGCCCGTTACCAAAAAGAAAATAACGCTGGAAGATGAAGTATGGATTGGCGCCAATTCAGTGGTAGTTGCAGGTGTCACCATCGGGAAACATTCGGTGATTGCGGCAGGTTCGGTGGTAACCAAAAATATTCCGCCTTATTCGGTGGCTGTTGGGAATCCGGCCAGGGTAATTAAACAATACAACCCACAAACCGGAATTTGGGAACAAGTTACCGTTTAAAAGCGAAAAATGAGGCAACTGATAACCTATTTAAGATATTTTTTTGAATACCTGAAACACGGGGATATCAGGTCAATTATATCATCTGTTCAATATGTACTTTTTAATACATCACACAAAAACGACCGGATTATCCGTACTTCAATCGGAACGTTCTTTTGCCGTAACAACACCAACGATTTCCAGTTTGCAAACCTGGCATACGAATGGGGCGTAAAAAGATTTATCCTGAAGCGTAAAAAAGAATTCTCGGTTTTCATTGATGTTGGCTCGTGTATAGGCGATTATTGTATTCTGCTGGCAAAAATGGACAAGCGGTGTTTCGCTTTTGAACCGGTTTCCGACAACATCAAAACATTAATGAAAAACCTAAGGTTAAATGAGTTACAAAACACAGTCAGGATAATTCCTTATGGATTGGGAGAATACAATTACCAAACCAGTTACAAATTTGATCCTGTGAACACAGGGGCATCGCGGATGTACAAAGACAAAAGACCAGGTGAGAACAAAGCCGAAATACGACGATTGGACGACCTGATGCCTTCGCTGGGAATTGAACCGGAGGAAGCTATTTTTATGAAAATCGACATTGAAGGAATGGAAACGGAAGCCCTTCGCGGTGCGATGGAATTTATACGGTTTTATCCGCAAATAACTCTGATTATTGAAGATTATCACAGTGGTCAGTTTCCGATAATTGATACTTTGAACGAAATAGCGGTATTCGAATTTGGCAAAGTTGACAAATTTAACATGTACGCGAAAAAGTTGAGAAACTACTAAGAATGAACTATGGCAGCAATTGAAATTCTATTCTGGATCTTACTTTTCATTGTATTCTATGCTTATGTAGGTTATGGTATTCTGCTTTTTATCATCGTCAGAATTCGCCGGATGTTTGGCTTAAAAAGAGTACAGGTTCCTGACCCCGGCTACGAACCTGAAGTTACCTTGTTCATTACTGCCTACAACGAAAAAGACTTTGTGAATGCAAAAATAAAAAACTCGCGCGAGCTGGATTATCCGGCTGATAAACTGCACAAAGTTTGGGTGACCGACGGATCGAATGACGGAACTCCAGATTTGCTGCGGCAATACGAGGATGTGGAAGTGCATCACCTTTCGGAGCGAAATGGAAAAATTGGCGCCATGAACCGTGGAATGAAACTGGTAAAAACACCCATCGTGGTGTTCTGTGATGCCAATACCATGCTGGGCAAAGAATCCATCCGCCGGATTGTCAACCTGTTTAGCGACCCTAAAGTGGGTTGCGTTTCGGGCGAAAAGCGCATTTTTGGGAAAGAAAAAGATGCTGCCGCAGGTGCCGGCGAAGGTCTTTACTGGAGATACGAATCGACATTAAAAAAATGGGATGCAGAGCTTTATTCGGTGGTTGGCGCTGCCGGTGAGCTATTTGCCATCCGTACCGAACTCTTTCAGGAAGTTGAAAAAGACACATTGCTCGACGATTTTATTATTTCGCTTCGGGTTGCCCAAAACGGCTACACCATTCAGTATGATCCTGAAGCTTATGCCATTGAAACTGCTTCGGCTGACGTAAAAGAGGAACTGAAACGCAAAATACGGATTTCTGCAGGTGGCATTCAATCGGTTGTTCGCTTAAATTCGCTGCTGAATATTTTTAAGTACGGAACGCTTTCTTTTCAGTACATTTCTCATCGCGTTTTACGTTGGACCCTGGCGCCACTTTCATTGCTGTTTTTGATTCCGGCCGGAACAGTTCTGGCAGTAAACGAAGGAATAGTAAACTTCGGATTTTACAGCATTTTATTTTGGCTTCAGGTAGTGTTTTACGTATGCGCGCTGCTTGGCTGGTACCTAGAAAACAAATCGATAAAAGTAAAACTGCTGTTCATACCGTATTACTTTTTCATCATGAATCTGTCTGTTTTTCTGGGATTTATACGATATTTGAAAGGCTCGCAAACGGTCAACTGGGAACGGGCAAAACGCGGAAAATAACCATCAATCAATGATAAAAAAGCTTGCCATACTACTTTTGGGAATTTTACCGATGACTATTCAATTGGCTGTTGGTCAGAAAACCAGTTTCCTTATCGGGCCGGAAATAATTTATCTTGATGGAAACGATGCAGCTTACAACGAAGTTGGGCCAGGCGACACCCTTCGCTTCGCTGCCGGAAACCGCAAATATTTGCTGATCAAGAATTTCAGGGGAGACACATACAGACCAATTGTCCTGATAAATTCGGGTGGTGCGGTTACCATCGACACCGATCATTATTTCGGCATTTCCATACAGAATTGCAGGTATTTTAAATTTACCGGTACCGGCGACCCCGGACTAACTTATGGTTTTCAGATAAAAAGAGTTGCCAATGGCGGCGGAATGGGAATCGGAGAGCTAAGTTCTGACTTTGAGATTGAACATGTTTCAGTGGAAAACTGCATGATTGGCGGCATTTATGCCAAAACCGATCCCGATTGCACTTTGGCCTCGGTCAGAGGTACTTTTACCCAGTACAATACCAGTATTCACGATAATTACATTGCCAATGTGGGCGACGAAGGATTGTATGTGGGCAACACCAAATACTTTGGACAAACCGTGCGATGCGATGGAAAAGATGTTCTTCTGATGCCCAGTTTGCTCGATGGGGTAAAAATCTACAACAACATCATCAAATATTCGGGATGGGACGGTATCCAGGTCAGTTCTGCATCCAAACACTGCCAGATATACAACAACACTGTTCTGTACGACAGCCAGTTGCAAACCGAATCACAAATGTCGGGCATTACCATTGGCGGAGGTTCAAAATGCGATTGCTACAATAATTTTATCAGTCAGGGCAAAGGAAACGGAATTGAAAGCCACGGTTTGGGCGGTTACAAAATTTTCAACAACATTATTTTAGATGCTGGCCGCAGCTTTCGCCCAACAGATCTGACCCAAATGAAACATGGCATTTTTGTAACCGATGTTTCTGTTCAGGCCGACGCCGCTTTTTATATCCTGCACAACAATATCATCAATCCAAAATCAGAAGGCATCCGGTTCTCCAGCGTGAAAAGTAAGGGAAGCCAGATTTCGTCCAACGTAATTATCAATCCGGGAAATTTCGATTTTTACGAAAACGACAATACCAGTTTTAAAGGAAAAGATTCCTACATCATGTTTCAATATACCGCCTCTGATGCAACCCTCAATAATAATTACCTGGCACGGAATGCAGATTTCGCAGGCTTTGTATCGCCAAACATGCAGTTGGCCAACGATTTCAAACTGAAGAAGGATTCTCCCCTAATTGATGTTGCGGATGCAAACAATACCGTCGGTTTCGATTTTTCGGGAATACTCCGTCCTTATGGCGCCCAATCAGATATTGGAGTCTTCGAATACGATGGATCAACTTCTAACCTGATTCAGCCGCAAAATACCGGCATGAAAAGTCGTCTTTTACAAAATCCTGTGAAAGACAAATTGAAAATCAGTATTCAGCAAGAATTTGGGTCCGATGTTTATTTGGAAATTTTTAATCTGCAAGGCATCAGTGTCCTTCAGCAATCGGGTATCAACCCTGAAAAGAAATCCACCGAAGTCAATGTTTCATACCTTGTTCCGGGCATTTATATTTATTTAATCCGTTCAGAGAAGCTTTCCGAATCAGGAAAATTTTTAATATTATAGTTCAAAAGAAAAATGTGATGGAAAATCAGAATAGAATGACCTGCATTGTTGTTGGGGAAGGAAATCTCCCTCAAAAGTGCATGGACATTTTAAAAGAACAAGGAATCAGTATTCAGGCGTTGGTTTCGGGAGACGAATGGCTGATCCATGAAAATGCCTCAGAAACATTCCCAAAATACAGCAACCTCAGCAATTTATCGGTTTTCGAACCTGTCGATTATATCTTCAGTATCAACAATAGCCTGATTCTGAAAAAACAATTTACCTCGCTGGCACGCATTATGGCCATCAATTACCACGATGCCCCACTCCCCCGCTATGCCGGTATGTATGCCAGCAACTGGGCCATTATGAACAGCGAATCGGAACATGGCGTTTCGTGGCACGAAGTGGTTGATGAAATTGATGCCGGAGATATTGTTGCTGGTCAGTTAATTCCGGTATTGCCAAACGATACAGCCCTTTCGATTAACACCCGTTGTTTTGAAGCCGCGCTAAAAAGTTTTGGGGAACTGGTTACATCAATCGTCAACAAGAAATTAACCCCAGTCGCACAAAATCTGACCAACCGAACCTATTATCCATTGGCTGCCCGTCCCGAAAATTTCGGATTGATTACCTGTGACAGGACTGCGAAATCGATTGACACGCTGATTAGGGCAACAAATTTCAGCAGTCATTATGCCAACGAATTTACGCTGCCATTGCTTTACATCCGAAACGAATATTTTGTGGTTGCCAAAGCTTCTGTTGTTTTTGACCAAACGGGTAAGCTCGGAGAAATAGTTGATTTTCAAGAAAAAAGAGGTTTTTATTGTGTGGATGGGTTGGTACTTCCTGAAGTGTTGTACGATAAAAACGGCGTAAAAACAGCAGTTGAAAATCTTCTGGAAATTGGCACTCAAATGCCCGAACCTGATATAACTATAGCTCAAAATGCACTGGTTTGTTTTGGAAGCATGGCCCGCTTTGAACCTTTCTGGAAAAAGGAACTGGCCAAAGGCGAGTTTTTGATTTGGCCGGTCGTAACCGGAGCAAGCGATTCGTTGTTTGCGAAAACAATACTGAATGAAAAGACTATTTCTCAGTTCAATATCCTATTTCCTGAGCAAAAAGCTGAAGATGTAATTTCTGCGGCTTTGATGCTTTTCTTCCTTCGTTTGTCGAACCAAACTTCAGGGACTTTGGGTTTTGTATCGGGCGATTTACCTGAAAAAATTAAAAGTTTCGAAGGAATTTATAATACATGGGTACCTCTGAGCGCCTCCATTAATCCTGCGAATTCTATTTCGGCTGAAATCGGTAAGATTCTCCCCGGCATTAAAAAAGCGGAGAAATCAGAAACGTTCACCCGGTCAACCCGGATACGCTATCCTGAATTAAGGAACAATGCTGCTGATCAACCAGAAATAATCGTTTCTAAAGCTTCGGTAGAAACCAATTTACTGAACACCGGCAGCATTGTCATCAACCTTATTAACAACGAAATAAGCTATCATTTACCATCCGGAACGAAATATTCCGGTGTCGGTTCAATTGCCGAAAGTTTCGAAATGTTCCTTCAAAATCTGGTTGAATCACCCGCTAAACAAGTAAATGAAATAGGGCTGATTTCAGCAGAAAAGGCACTGAAAATCACCAAAAATATTAATGAGGCGATTGGAAAATCAGTGACAATGGAAGACGTTTTCACCCAGTTTACCAATATCGCAGCTGATTTTCCTGAACAGACGGCCATTTTTGATTCTGGCTCAGCCTATTCGTACCGAACTTTTTCGAACGACATTGAAAACCTGTCGGCCACAATGATTGGAATGGGAATTAAACCCGACGAAATCGTTGCGGTGGTTATTGGACGCAATTACAATTACTTTACTGCCATCATGGCAACGCTGCGCTGTGGAGCCAGTTTTCTTCCTATCGACCCAACCATGCCAACGGAGCGGAAACAGTTTTTCTGCACCGATGCCGCAGTTTCATTAATCCTGGTTGACATTGAAGTTTCTGATTTGGCTGAAAATATCCCGGTGCTCGATGTTTCAAAAATCAAAGAGAATCCCTCTGTCGGAGACCTCCCAAAAATATCATACAATCCTGATAGTGTTGCCTATATCATTTACACCAGCGGATCTACCGGAATACCCAAAGGGGTAAAAATATCGCGTAAAGCCCTCGCCAATTTCATTTCAGGAGCAATAGGCTTGTACGAATTTACAAGCAACGACCACGTTTTACAATTTTCGAGTCTGGCGTTTGATGCCAGCATCGAAGAAATTTTCTGTTCGTTTTGTTCAGGAGCCGGTATTTACCTGCGAACTGCTGAAATGCTGGTGACCGATGAATTATTGCGTTTTTCGCATCAGCATCAAATTTCAGTATGGGATTTACCAACAGCCTATTGGCGTCAGGTTATCCAATCTGACGGTTACCTGAACCAGCCACTTCCGGAAAGCCTGAGACTGGTTATTATTGGTGGTGAGGCTGTTTCGACTACCGATCTCGCCCTTTGGAACAAGCGCGAAACCAAACACCGCTTGTTTAACACATACGGGCCAACCGAAACTACGGTGGTTGCACTTGCTTTCGAAATAAAGGTGGGCTATCAACCCGAAACGACTGTACCGATTGGTCAGCCATTACCGGGATACCGGATTTACATTACCGACAACAACCGGCAGCTTGTTCCTGAAGGAGTTGCTGGCGAATTACTGATTGCAGGCGATAGTTTAGCGCTTGGTTACCTGAACCGTGAGCCGGAACAAAACAAGGCGTTTATTTGGTTCGAAACGCCGGATAACGGACTTCAGCGCTGTTATTGCACCGGCGACCTGGTTATAGCCGGTCAGAATGGGTTGATTTATTACCAGGGGCGCGTTGATGCACAGGTAAAAATCAGAGGGTTTCGGGTAGAGCCCGGCGAAATTGAGCAGCAAATTTCTTCGTTCGAAGGAGTGGAAACTTGTGTTGTGGCTGTTTCTACAAATGCTTCCGGAGAAAAGTCGCTCTTTGCATTTTATACCGAAAAAAACCAACCAGTGAGCGCCCAGGCCATAAAAGAGGAATTGAAGAAAAAACTTCCGGCTTATATGGTTCCTGAAATGATTGTGCCAGTCGGGGAAATTCCATTGACCAGCAACGGCAAAGTTGACAAAAGAAGTTTAATCAATACTGCCAAAGAAAAGCTGGCACAATCGACCAACGAAAGTGCAAAACCAACCAACGAAACCGAAGAATTCGTGCTTGGCCTTTGGAAAAAAGTACTTTCGATTGACTCGATGGGTATCGACGATGATTTCTTTGATTTGGGTGGACATTCGCTGAAAGCCGTTCAACTGATGGCAGAAATCAAAAAGCTGAAAGACATCAATATTCCACTGGCTTCGCTGATACAGAATTCAACTGTCCGCACATTTGCACCATTGCTAACTTCCGAAGACAAGAATAGCTTCTGGCAGTGTTTGGTACCGATTCGTCCAAAAGGATCAAAAACACCACTGTTCCTTATTCATGGCGCCGGACTAAATGTACTTCTATATCAATCGCTTACACATCATTTAAAAGACGACCGGCCGATATACGCGTTTCAGGCAAAAGGGCTTGACGGAAGCCGGGAACTGAGCAACAACATTGAAGAAATGGCCGATGACTATATCGAAGAGATTAAAAAAATTCAGCCAAACGGGCCATATATGTTGCTGGGATTCTCGCTGGGAGGATTTATTGCGTTCGATATGGCGAAGAAACTGGCGGACAAAGGCAATGAAGTTAGCTTTGCAGGTGTAATCGACTCGGTTTCGTCGATGGCCAAACACCTGCAATCGCCAACAGAAGAGCGACTGTTTAACCTTAAAGTTTCGGCCATAAAACCATTTTATGTTACCTGGCTGTTGCTGAAAGAACCGTGGGCAGGAAAACACCGTCTATTGCACAACAAATACAAAAGCATCCGGTTCTCCATCATTTTCAAGCTAATACAGTTGGGAATAATGAAAGAGAAAGAACGTAAAATTACGGTAGAAGACGGACAACCCATGTTTTTGTCAGACAATGTGGAAATGGCAATGACCGAAGCCCTTATCAAATACGAATTAAAACCGGCTGAAATTCAGCTCGATCTTTTCAGGGCAGGAAAGCCAACCTTCTACATCCCAAACAGGAAGGACTACGGATGGAATCGTTTTGCCCGTAAAGGTGTAGTTGTACATACTTTGCCCGACGAACATTCGCGCATTTTCGCCCCGCCAAATGATCAATATTTTGCGGAAGTGCTGGATAAAAGACTCGATGAACTGGAAGCCAGGATAAAACGGCAGTCATGATCTGGGAGCAATCTTGCAATATTCAGGAAATAACCGGCAGCAATGATTTGGTGATAGTTTACGGAACCAATTCAATGGCTGAAAATCTTGATTTATACAAAATTCTGACACCAGAAGATTTGATTTACGCTGACCGGCTTAAAGGATCCGGGCAAAAAAGCACCTGGCTATCGTGCAGGTCAGCATTGCGGTTGATACTTGGGAGCTACCTTGATAAGCCACCTGTCGAAATTGAATTCAAAAAAGGAAGATTCGGAAAACTCTTTATAGTTGGAACCGATTTGTGTTTTAACGTGAGTCACACAAGCCATTCATTTTTAATCGCTTTTAATTCCTCCGGAAGAATTGGCGTTGACATCGAAATATTGACAGGGAAAGAAGATTTACCTTCACTGATTCGATATGCGTTTTCGGAAGACGAAGCGGACTATTGCAACAATGGCAATTTGGCCGAACGATTTACTGAAGTATGGACCAGAAAAGAAGCATTGCTGAAGGCCGCAGGCATAGGATTGGTTGATCAGTTGACCGCAATTACCGTAATTGGAACCACTGAGAATGATATTAGCCGGTTAAAATTGAATTCAAAAACATTTACATGCCCCAATGGCGAAACCGGAAGTATCGTTTACCGGAAAGATCAACCAATCATTTTTTTTGTTCTAAATGAGAATTCTCCTGAGCTGATCCGGATTTCAAAACAATAACAATCAACACTGTTAAACTCTCCACTGATGCATTAATTTCTGGACAGTAGATGAGTTTTTGGTGATATTTACGGTACGAAATTTTCCCAAATCTCTTTAACTAATTGGGGTTGTGGCACAAACAAAAATTTCTTCGGATCGGATTCAAAATGTGAGTAAATAGATTTCCCGGGCTCAATTCCAAGCTGGGTATATATTTCAGGACTTTTGACAATTAACTCACATTCTGCGTAATTCAGGTTTTTCTGCCATTCAATTTCTCCTGAAGGGGCAATCACCGGAAACCATGCCAGTCCTTTGTGGGCTCGAATACCATCGTATTCAAAACCATATTCGCGGTCGCACCAGGCACCAAATGTGAGTGGCTGATCTGCATCGGCACTGATGGTGGCATGTGCCCAATACGGCGGAACAATCACCACATCACCCGGATTGGCAACCACCGCAAAGCAGCGCCCTGGTTGATCTTCTGCCGTTTCCTGCATATAAATAATGGCTTTGCCAGACCATATTTCATACACTTCGGGAGTCGACCAGCCCGAAAGCGGCGAAACCTTATGAATATGTCCCTGACTGCGAACAGGTTCATCGCCTAAACGACCGGCAGCGTAAGTCACCGCACCATACAACAAGTGATGTTGCTTTAGCAGGTGGAGGTGATCGATTTTACCCACATCCATCGCAATGGAATAAACAGGATCAGGCCCCGCACAATCAGGATTTCGTAAACTTTTCCGAATGGAATCGAGCGAGCGGTTTTCCACTTCGGGACCAAAAACTTCTGGTCCGTATTTAAAACCCATCGGCTGGGTCGTTGGCTGTATATCAAAACCTGGATAAAAATTCATTATTCTTCGTTTTAGCCGCCCGATCGGGCGGCTCTACATTCTTAAAATCTTACATATCCTTTCATGGTGCCACATTTCTTTCCTTCGCCTGCTCCGTAGGGGCGAATGGTGTATGCACCAACCTTTGCCGGAACAATAAATACTTCGGCATAATGCACGACAAATGGCTCAAAAGCATTCACCGGACTTTCAACAATCACTTCGTCACCTTCCACCAGGCAAATCACATCAACTCCGCCGTTGGTATGGTGTTCCACTTTTTTGGTAAACCAATGGCGGCGGGTTTCAATGAATTCGCGTTCGTGCAAACCGGTGCGTTCTTCTACCCAACCATCGCCTTCTGCCACCTTTTCAATACAGTTGACCAGATTTTGGCGGGTCCATTCAGTTGTCCGATCCCATTGAATATTCTTTTTGCCGTGTTCAATATTGATCGGACGTGGTTTTCCGTCCATTCCCAAACGTCCCCAATCCCATAATTTGAAAGTAAAAATGTAGGGAGTGGCACTGATTTCAAGCACCATGCTACTTCTTCCTGAACAGTGAATGGTTCCGGCTGGGATCAAAACATGATCGTGCTTCTTCATCGGCCAGGTTTGTGCATGTTTTTCGGCCTCGAAAGGTTTTCCCCCCGCCTGAGCTTCTTCCAAATCAGCCAACATTTCGTCCGGATTTACCCCTTCACGCAAACCGAGGTAAACAATGGCGTCATCCTCCACTTCCATCATATAATAGCTTTCGTCCTGGGTATAATGCAAGCCAAATTTCTCCTGAATGTATTCCGTCAACGGGTGAACCTGAAGGCTTAAATGGCCGCCTTCCATCGTATCAAGGTAGTCAAACCGAATCGGGAATTCGTCGCCAAAACGGCCATGAACCGGATCGCCCAACAACTCGCGCGGATGACGAAAGACCAGATTGATCGATGGAATTTCAATTACATCTTCGCCAAATTTCAGCAACAAGCTATTTTCTTCAGGAACAGCGTTGAAACACCAGGCATAATTGGGAGCCGATTCATCCAGATTGCAAACTTCTTTCATCCATTGTCCGCCCCAGGGTCCAGGATCGAAAAACGGCACCACACTAAACGGGCGATTGGTGGCTAGTTCAAGTCCTTCCAGAATAGCTTTGCCTTCAACCAGTTTGGGCTGACCAATTTTGTTGGTGTCGAGCACGAAATCCCATTTGTCGAACAGCGTCTTTTTCAGGCGGTCGCAAATGCGCCAATCCACAAAAAAACCTTGTTTGTAGAGGAGCATCCAGTCAGCAGTATCGCGATTGTTCACGCCCAAATTATCCACTAAATGCTGGCGCATCCGCAACTGAATTTCCCAACGGGCCATATCGGCATAAATAAGGGCCTCCCCCCAACCCCCTCCGGTGGAGGGGGCTTCAGGACGTAGCAAACTCGCACCGCTGCCGTAAATAATGATGATTCCTTCCTTTGTGTCAGCAATTTCTGATTGAATTGCTTTTACTCTTTCAGAATCGAAAAAGGTATCCATCGTGAGCCTGGTCAGGAAACCGAAAATGCGGTCGTTGGTCACATCCTGAAAAACCAGCTTTTTGATCTCTTCTTCAGGCAACATATATTCTGAAGCATGGATAAAACGATCACATTTCAGGCCCGCTTTCAAGTTTGAAATCAGTTCTTCGTGGATCACACCCTGATAAGTTTCAATCACCACAAGTTTTTTCGGATGGTCGATGGCCGATATTTCTTTGTTTAAGCGGGAGCAAATAGCTGCCCAGCCGTTTTCAACTTTGTATGAATCGTTTTTCACCTCCACAACCGGAAGGTTTGTAAATTTCGAGGGTTTGTTTAAATATTTCTTCATTTCAAATAATATTTTACGATTGCGCCGGAAGGAACATTCCTTCTTCGATCCAATTTTATACTCCGGCGCTGTACTTAATGCTCATTCCAATCCCCGGCTTGAAAGCGTTCGACTGAGCTCACGCCGAAGTCCGGAGCTACAAATATTTCGTCCCGAAGGGACTTTATTATCTCAAGGATGCTCTTACCAGGTAATCAGCTCCATACAAGGCAGCCGAATCCGGAAATTTGGCTTCAACAAGTTTTACTTTTCCCCAGGGTGTCCAGGCCAGTTGGTTCACTTTTTCCTGAAGTGCAGGCAAAATGACCGAAGAACTCTTCATGATTCCGCCACTCAGAATGATCCTTTCAGGATCGAAAGCATGAATCATGGTAATGATTCCGGCAGCCCATGCGGAAAGGCAATGATCCAGTACTTCTTTGGCAACCCGATCGTTATTTCCGGCATGGTGAAATAATGCTCTGAAATCCAGAACTTCCTCATTTCTAATCGCACTTTGATCAAATGCCGGATGCTCTTTCAATAAAGTAGGCAAACGCCAGGTGGACGCTTCGGCTTCCACGCAGCCAATATTTCCACAAGTGCAGGTTGTTCCTTTGTGATTCACCACAAAGTGTCCACCCAGGTTTCCGGCCTGAAAATGTTTTCCTATCAGCAATTCACCGCCGATCAAAACCGCAGAACCTATTCCTGTCCCTAAAGTAATAGCAACCAGTTCGGTACACCCCTGCCCTGCCCCATGTTGCCACTCGCCCAACAGAGCCATTCGCGCATCGTTCATCGCAAAAAGCGGCCAGTTCCACTTTTCACGGGCCCAACCGACGAGATCGGTGTCCGGGCCATCGTCGTACTTTTGGTTGGTCGAGAGAATTCTGTTTTCAATGGAATCCACCAGACCGGCAAATGAAAAACCAATACCCAGAACAGCTTCTTTCTGAAGATGATTCACCAACATTATCTGATCGATCACCTGTTCCAGTTCTGGAAGTTGTGATTTCAGTCCGGAAGCAGATTGTGCAACAACTTCTTTACGATCAATCAGCTGACCTTCTTTCAACAGTCCGATTTTGACGATGGTTCCTCCGAGGTCGATGGCAACAGAAAAGCCTCCCCAAGAAGCCTCCCCCCAGCCCCCTCCGAAAGAGGGGGAGAAAGAACCGGTTTGCGATGATTTCCTCATTTTCTATTTCTTTATTTGGAAATTGGTTATTGGTTATTGGATATTCAATATTTCTTATTTCTCGTCCCTTATTTCTGTATTCCTATTTCGCAAACTCTTTTTCCAGTTCTTCCAGGGTTTTTCCCTTGGTTTCAGGAACATATTTCAGCACGTACAGCAAATTGGCCAGACAAATCAGCGCAAAAATCAGGAAAGTAATCCCTCCGCTCAATTTTTCGAGCATGATTGGAAAAACGATGGTTACAACGGTACAGGCGATCCAAAGTGAAACAATGGCAATCGACATTCCTTTGCTGCGCAGGCGGTTGGGGAATAATTCGGCAGCAACCACCCAAAGAGCTGGTCCCAACGAAGCCGCAAAAAAGGCAATGTATCCGAGGATAAATACCAGTACCAATACTCCGGAAGTTTGATTGGTGAAATACAATGCTGATAATCCGGCTAACATCAGCATCATGCCAGTTGAACCGATGATAATTAATAGTTTACGTCCAAGACGGTCGATTAAAACCATTGCAACCAAAGTAAAAAGCAGATTGGTGCCGCCGATCAAAATAGTTTGAAACAGCGCGGAATCGTTCGACTGACCTACATTGGCAAATATTTTTGGTGCGTAATACATGATCGTGTTGATTCCGGTAATCTGCTGAAATACTGCCAAAATAATCCCAATAAATAAAAGCGGTTTAATTTTGGGCGCCAGCAAATCGCGAAAAGTCGATTCTTCCTGGTTTTTCAGCGTATCCTCAATCTCTTTTAATTCGGCAGAGGCAAATTCTTTTCCGGAAGTTTTGACCAACACCTGGAGAGCATCGATGTTCCGGCCACGGGCAACCAGCCAGCGCGGACTTTCGGGAACCAGAAACAGGCTGAAAAATAACAATACGGCAGGAACCGCCATGACCAATAACATCCATCGCCAGTTGTTTTCGCCGGTATTAACCAGCAAATAATTGCTGAAAAATGCCACTAAAATACCTATTACAATGGCCAGTTGGTTTAGCGAAACCAATGTTCCTCGGTATTTGGCCGGTGCCAGTTCGGCTATGTACATGGGCGAAAGTATCGAAGCGACTCCAACTGCAAGTCCGCCCAAAATGCGGGCAAACAGGAAAAAGATCAACAAATGAGCTGATGCGCTTCCAACAGCCGAAATAAAAAATAGCAAGGCCGCCGCCATCAGCACTTTTTTGCGGCCATAGTGGTCGCCTGCCTTTCCGGCCAGAAAAACTCCGGCGATGCAACCAAACAGCAAACTGCTGACTGTCCAGCCCAACCCGGCTTCTGACAAACCGAAATACGGCTGAATAAAATTGATGGTTCCGGAAATAACGGCAGTGTCGAAACCGAACAAAAGCCCGCCCAATGCGGCTACCACAGAAATGAGAATGACGTATCCTTTCATGGCTATAACTTTAAACTAACTTTGGTTTTCCATCCACTTCAACCAATCGCGCTGAAAACCCATTTACCGCAATTTCCTCGTAATCGTGTCCGGCATCCGATGGCCAGCAGGCGCCAACAATCAGCTTTTCATCGCCGGTATTGGCTAACCGGTGAGCAATTTCGCTACCGATGTAGTGCAAACTTCCGGGGTAAACTTCTTCTGCCCAGGTATTCCGGTTGCGATCCATTAAAACAAGCATTCCTTTTCCCTGAACGCCCCAGTAAAACTCGGCCCGATCAGACTGCGAATGAAAATGGCCTTTGGTCATGAAATATTCGTTGCCCACTTTCCCCGGATAAATGGTTGACGCACCAAAAAAAAGTCCGCCCGGAGTTCCATCTGCAACCGGCAGCCACGATTGAACGGTGTAAGCCAACTGTTCCTGATCCATCTGATCAAAAGCTTCCTGATCCTGAAAAATCCCCTTCAAATCTTTCAATTTCCGGGTTTGATTGATGATGGGTTCTCCTGCCATTTGGTAATTTTTGAGGTTCAACTCAACAGGAGATTTGCAGATTTCTAAATGCTTCATTTGCTTATCGGGTTTAAATTGAAATAG
>DAITNH010000072.1:8513-18900 GCA_036834745.1 Prolixibacteraceae bacterium | reverse complement strand
CTAATCTGTAGTGGGCAATTTCAAAAGGGACGTTTTCAGGCTTATGATACGAAAGGAAAATTTTTATATGAATTTGGAGAATACCCTAAAGTGAATTTTGGAGCAAACCAACTGGATAACATTCAACTTGGTTCTTTGTCTGGCGGGAATGCCTCCTTTGGCAGCAATCTCCAACAATCTAAGATTGCCTGTCTGAGTGGAAGTACCCTTTCAATTTACGATTACGGAAAAGATAAAAATGAATTTTCGAGAAGTTTCTTTTGCCAATGGTTCTTTTTTAAAGTAACAGACGCAAGGTATTTAGGAGGAAAGCCTGTTGTTCTAGGCGATAACAAGGTAAATATGGTTGGTGCCGGGAAAGTGGTTGCAAATGACAAATACCTGTTTTTCTCATTTTCGGATTTAACCATATCCGAAATTTTGGATTCAGGGGATGATAATCATTATAAGTATATCCTAGTTACAAATTGGGAAGGTGAACCCGTTGCCAAAATATTACTGGATAAAGCGATCCATTTCCCATTGCAAATTGATAAGGATGGGAAATACCTCTATGCCATTCATACCGACATAAAAACAGGTTTCTCTCAAATTATTAGATACGACATTTCCTTTTTAAAATAGTCTCAAAATCAAAACACTATGATGGACATAAGAAATACAATTACTCTATTCTGGTTGGTTTTAATTGCCTTATCTGTTAGTTCATGCGAGAATAAAAACAAAGCAGAAACAAATGATAAGGTAAAGGTTGGTAGCAAAATCGATTTAATGGAGTACGCTGTTGAAATAATTGGAAAGGATACAAATAATGTCTATATCAAACCAGGCTCTGAATATAAAATTGTAACTTATACTAACATCTATTGCGCACCATGCTGGAGAAAGGCCCTGCTGTGGAAAGAAAACTTAAAATACTTTAACGAATATCCTCAAGTCAGCTTCTATTTCTATGTTCATTCCACACCAAAGGATTTTGAAATTAGGAATGCAGATTCAAAGTTCGATTTCCCAGTATTTTTGGATATAAAAGAACGTTTCAGGATTGTTAATCAACTAGGTATGGATCCTGATAAATTAACATTTTTATTAAATAGTAAAAATGAAATTTTAATAATAGGTTTACCTTTTACAAAAGAAATTAGAGAAAAGTATATATCCGCCATCAGCAAAAGAGGTCAATAACATACAATTTACAAACGGAAATTATTCTTATATTTGAGCGAATTAATTCACCTTTAATATGAAAGCACTGGAAATTTCAGAAAAAGATTTCCTGATCGGAGCAAGAAAAGGTATCCAAAAATCGATGCTTTTGACCATTGCCCGTGAATCAGGATTAACATTGAAGGAACTTAGTTCGTATCTAAGGATTTCAACGCGGTCGATTCAGGATAAGGAACCTACACAACTTATTGCGCCCGGCCCTTCCGAACGGGCTTTGTATATAGCAAAACTCTTCAAATCAGGAATTGACATTTTTGGTAGCCAGGAAAAATTTCACAGTTGGTTGAATTCAACGAATATGGTAATGGGTGGGGAAAAGCCTGTTTCGTACCTAGATACATTTTCCGGAATACAACTTGTTCTGGACGAATTGAACGCTATTGAATACGGATTTTCAGCCTGATGATTGTTTACCGGATTACCAAAGAAGAACATTCTGCGCTTGATGGAATGGGTGGACTGTATGGCCCGGGAAGGTGGCACAAAAAAGGGAATCTGGTTATTTACACCTCCGAACATGCCTCCCTGGCAGCGTGGGAAAAGATTGTTCACGTAGCAAGCTTTGAAAACCTTCCCAACAATCTTTTGCTGGTCGAAATTGGGATCCCTGACGGAATAGAAATTCAAACAGTTCCACAATCTGTTCTGGTGAAAGGATGGGACAGCTTTCCTTTTGCAAATGAAACAGTTAATTACGGTACATCCTTTTTGCGAGAAAAAAAACATCTTGCACTCAAAGTTCCTTCGGTTATTATACCAACCGAGTACAATATCATCCTAAACCCTCTTCACCCGGACATCCATTTTTGCAAAGTCATCGGCAGAACACCTTTTATATTCGACAAACGAGCCTTTAAAGATCTTTCATAGCTTATGCCCATTTCAGCACTCATCGTTGACGACGAAAAGAACGGACGGGAAAACCTCGCAGGACTGATCAAAACGCATTGCCCGCAAATAAAGGTGGTGGGCGAAGCCCGATCGGTTGAACAGGCCATTGCCGGAATTCGTGAACATCAGCCACAACTGATTTTTCTGGATATTGAAATGCCCGGAGGAAACGGTTTCCAGTTGCTCGAACATTTTAAGGACTTTCCGTTTGAAGTGATTTTCGTAACGGCTTACGACAATTATGCCATCCGTGCCATCCGTTTTTCGGCCAGCGATTACATTCTAAAACCCATTAACCTGAATGAGCTGATTGCCGCTGTGGATAAGGTAAGTTTACGCATCCGCAACCGAAGCGAAAACGAACGGATCAGGCAACTTTACCTCAACACGATGCATCCGGCCAATCCCAAAATCGGTCTGCCAACCGGCGAACGGGTAGAGTTTGTCGAGGTGAAATCCATCATCCGCTGTCAGGGCGAAAGCAATTACACGCACCTCTATTTCTCCGACCGGAAACCGTTGTTAACGGCCAAATCGCTCATAGAATTCGAAGAATTACTTGCCGAATACAACTTCATCAGGGTACACAAGACTCATTTGGTCAACCTCAATCATGTAACTTCATTTACAAAAAACGACGGAGGTGTTCTGTTTCTGTCGAATGGCGATTCGGTTGCAATTTCGAGGAGAAGAAAAGATTTTACACTGGCTCAGCTAAAAAGCATTTTGAAGTTTTCGTAACATCAGGAGATACATTTTTTCAATTACCCGAAGCTCATTGTACTTTTTGCGCCTTTAACTTTATATCCCAAAGGAATGAACTAAATGTAAACCATTCGCTTCAGCAGACGTTAGTATAGTTCGTGCCCAAAATTCATTCTCTTTTTCAATAGGAGGGGGCATCATCTTAAAACGCGATCAATGATTAAAATACCATTATCTGTTTTGGAATTGGCTCCGGTGACAGAGGGAGGAAATCACGGTTCAGCCATAGCTGGCACGGTAGAAGTAGCAAAACACGCTGAGTCTCTTGGTTACAAACGTATCTGGATGGCCGAACATCACAATATAGAGTACATTGCAAGTTCTGCAACTTCAGTACTTATTGGGCATGTGGCCGGAAAAACGAATAGTATCCGTGTGGGTTCGGGAGGAATCATGTTGCCCAATCATAGTCCATTGGTAATTGCAGAACAATTCGGAACCTTGGAAACCATCTATCCCGGAAGGATTGATTTGGGTTTAGGCCGGGCTCCCGGAACCGACCAACTGACAGCAATGGCACTCAGGCGCAACAACATGGATACTTCATCTAATTTTCCGTCGGATGTCAGGCAACTGCAAACTTATTTCAGTAAGAGCAACAGGGCTTCGAAGGTGCGTGCATTCCCCGGTGAAGGATTGGATATTCCTATCTGGATATTGGGTTCCAGTACCGACAGTGCTTACCTTGCTGCACAAATGGGCTTGCCCTATGCTTTTGCCGCTCATTTTGCTCCCGCCCAATTTCGTATGGCAATAGAGATATACCGGAATAATTTCAGGCCATCCAAACAGTTGGATCAACCGTATGTAATGGCCTGTGTCAATGTTTTGGGTGCTGATACAAACGAAGAAGCTGAATTTTTACTTACCAGTTTACATCGAATGTTTCTGGGGGTAATAACCAATACACGCAGTCCGCTGATGCCACCGGGTGCATTGCCTGAAAGCTTTAAAATTCCGGAAGTGCGTTCATTGGTGAATAGTATGTTGTCTTGCACTTTCACCGGAAACCGGGATACGCTAAGAATGAAATTATCAGATTTTATTGCCGAAACCGGAATAAATGAACTGATGGCAGCCACCTATATTTACGATAGCGAAGCCAAGCTGAAATCATTCTCAATATTGTACGATGCCCTAAATTAAAATGCATAATTGATTGAAAGAAAAGCGCTCCTTCCAATACCATTAATACCTGATCCATGTGTCCGGTAATCTTCGTTGAATAAGTTCTGAAGTCCAACATTGAATTTCACCGGGGACAGCTGATAGCCGGCGTAGAGATTCACCACCTGCCAGCCGGGAGTTCCGCCGGTTGGAATCCGGTTATCACTTTTGTCGCCCAATGCCAGCCGGTCCTGTTTGTCGGCAAACAGTAATTCTGCAGTAGTAAAGAATTTCAGGAATGAATAAGTCCCTGCAAGCCTACCATTCAGGGGCGGTATTCTTCTCAACGGTTCTTCTTTTGTGATGCTTTGTCCATAAGTGTATGATATTCCACCTGAGAATTCCCATGCTGAGTTAAATTTCCAGTTCGCGGCAGCTTCCAGTCCCTTTATGTAAGCTTCTTCCATGTTCTCTTTTTTATACACCTGGTATCCGTCGGTGAATTGTCCTTCAATCTTTACGCGTGTTATCAACTGGTTGAGATTCATGTAATATGCGGCAATCGTTCCATAGAATTTTGGCAGACTTAATTTATAACCCAATTCGTAGTTTTTCGATTTTTCAGGACTTAAGTCGTATGCAGGAATTTCGTAACGGAAATCGACAATGCCCAGAGTTCCCATGTCATCAATGTTGGGGGCGCGGAATCCGCTGCTGAATGTAGTGTAAACATGGTGTGTCGGATTAAAATTATACATTGCTGCAGCATTAAATACAATCGCTTCAGGCGAAATTTCAACGTTTCCAAGCGTTGCATCGCTGATGTTAATCTGGAAGGCATTGAACCGGATTCCGCCGTCCATGATCCATTTCCCCAGATCGAGATGATGGAGCGAATAAATAGAATAATTGTTGTATTTCGAATCGTCGGGATACAAGCCTCTTTTTTCGACGATCAAACCGCTTCCTGAATCAGTAATTTCATTTTTTGTACTGCCCACCTGATCGTGATAAATTTCGATTCCTGAATTCACTGTCCATTTGTTGCTCAGCCTGGAGTTGATATCAGCGGTGAAACCCAGTGTATTTATTTCGTCTCTTTCTTTGGTTAGTAGCGAACTGCCGTTCTTTTGAAAGTTACGTCCTTCGATGCCTTGTTGCCACGAAGCAATGAGTTTTACCTGATTGAATAGTTTTTGGTGTCCCTGAATATTCATCCGGGCATAAGTGAGCATGCGTTGTTGCTGATCAAATTCATTCAGCAGATAGTTTTCGAGTACCACTTTGTGATAAATGGGAACATTTTCCTGACGAAAGAATTGATTGGCAAAGGTTAGCTGGATATTATCTTTTACGGCAAAGGCAATTTTGGTGTCAAAAGCATATTCGTTATAGCCCGACGGACTTTGCTTTCCGGTATTTTTTCCGCCGATGAGATCGCCAAAATCGCGGTATGTACCTCCAACAAAAGCAGCCAGTTTCTGAGAACTGTATTGAAGTTCACCCCGACCTGTTTTTTCCATGTCGCCGGTCATGTATTTACCCAAAACATTGCCATGCCATTCCTGACCTTCTTTATACAAAACAG
Organism: Prolixibacteraceae bacterium; assembly: GCA_036834745.1. Classification (GTDB taxonomy): domain Bacteria; phylum Bacteroidota; class Bacteroidia; order Bacteroidales; family Prolixibacteraceae; genus Aquipluma. Next base: position 13,322 of record DAITNH010000072.1, on the reverse strand, counting down.
GCTCTTTGGTAAACATCTGCAATACACCACCCATAGCATCAGATCCATATTGTACCGATCCGGTTCCTTTGGCTACTTCAATTTTATCAATCGAAAATGGATCGACCGTATTCAGGTATTGGTTGGGTCCGTAACGGTAAATCGAATTGTTGAGCCTGATGCCGTCAATCAGAAGTAATGTCTGGTTTCCGGTCAGTCCCCGAATAAATGGTGACCCGCCGCCATGATTGGTTTTTTGAACAAATACGCCGTTTGTGTTCATGAGTGCATCGGGGGTAGTGCGTGGACTGAATTTGTCCATTTCCTTTCTGCTGATTGAATTTACGCTGTAAGGAATATCAACCTGTTGCTGAGGATTACGTTGTGAGGTTATTACAACCTCCTGAATTCGAATAACTTTTGTGGAGTCAGTTTGCGCACTGGCATGAAATTTAACGAATGCAAGGATAAAAATAAACGCATATTTTTTCAAAATAATAAAATCACGAAAAATCATAGTTTTACTAAAAGTTGGTCGCCCAAAGTTAATACAACCTAAAAGCCAACAAAATATTTTATGAGATTGAACGGTATAAATTAAATGAAACTTTCCTTTTCAAACCAATTGAAACTAAACAGACAGATTCGATGGTTTTTTGCTTAATCGTTTCGGAATTTTAACCGATTGTGTAAGAATGGGAAAAGAATGGGGGAGAAGTGGCAAAATTCTTTTTCAGGAGAGCCAGGATTTAATGGTACCTTCTGCACTATTCACGCTGCCACCGCGAATAGCCAATCCCTTTTCAACTTTAGCCATCGGGCAGATTCGTTTGATATCGCGTTCACTTCCGCTCAGGCCGCTTCCTTCGTGTGTGCAAAAGGGCAGGATTGTCTTTCCGGTAAAATCGTATTCTTCCAGAAACGTAAACACGGCCATCGGGAAAGTCCCCCACCAGTTTGGATAGCCTAATTACCGGTTAATCAATTTTGCACTTCCTCCTGAATAACGGTCGCCTTGCACTGCAATTTTTGAGGATGCGGTGTTGATTTCCTGAAGTTCTTCAGCAGTGAATTCTATTGTTGCGGCAGCAAGATTCTCGTATAAACGGTGCAGCTTTGTGGTGCCCGGAATCGGGACAAACCATGGTTTTTGTGCAAGAACCCATGCCAGAGCAATTTGTGCAGGTGTCGCATTTTTGCGTTGTGCAAATTCGGCAACCAAATCCACAAAGGCCATGTTGGCTTTCAGGTTTTCGGGCGATAAACGCGGCACCGTACTCCGGAAGTCTTTAGGGTCGAAGGTGGTGTTTTGGTCCATTTTACCGGTAAGGAAACCCTTGCCCAGCGGACTAAACGGTACAAAGCCAATCCCCAATTCTTCGAGGGTTGGGATTATTTCGTCTTCGGGCTCGCGCCACCAGAGCGAATATTCGCTTTGCAAAGCCGTAACAGGTTGCACTGCGTGTGCACGGCGGATCACCTGAACACCAGCTTCTGAAAGTCCGAAATGTTTCACTTTCCCTTCCTGAATCAGGTCTTTCACTGCTCCGGCAACATCTTCGATCGGCACGTTCGGGTCAACCCGGTGCTGATAGAAAAGGTCAATGGCCTCGATCCGGAGTCGTTTGAGCGATGCCTCTGCCACTTTTTTAATATTCTCCGGACGGCTGTTGAGTTTGGTATTTACACCATCCTGAAAATTAAATCCGAATTTAGTGGCAATCGCAACTTTGCCTTTGAACGGTTCGAGGGCTTTGCCCACAAGCTCTTCGTTAATATAGGGACCATACACTTCTGCAGTATCAAAGAAGGTAACTCCGCTTTCAACAGCCGACCGGATCAGGGCAATCATTTCCTTTTCATCGGAAATTGTTCCGTAGCCAAAACTCATTCCCATACAGCCAAGCCCGATTGCTGAAACTTCCAGACCGCTATTTCCTAATGTACGTTTTTGAATTTTTATTTCCATGATTTTATGCTTTTAATGATGATACAAATATTTTTCCAACAATTGTTGATAGACTGGGGGAGTATCCATGTCTTCCAATAATTCACCACCATCTAAAAGGATTACGTTTTCTTCATGGCGTTTAACGATTTTTTTAGCGCCCTCTTGGTTTTTTAATTCTGAAAGTTCCTTAAAATAACATTTATCAAAAATCACCGGCACACCGGTCCATCCGGAAGCGGATCGTGAAACCAGGATTTGTTGAGAGCCGGGCTGATAAGTTTCAAGCATTTTTTCAATATAGGAAGTCGTAATCAAGGGCTGGTCCAACAGGGTGATCAAAACTCCATTTGCATCAGGATATTTTTGGATTATCTCACTGATTCCAAGAGAAATTGAGCTACCCATTCCACTTTCCCAATCAGGATTAATGAAAATGTCAACTTCATATTTCGCAATAATTTGTTCTACGAGATTTGAATTCGAACCTAAAACTACGTTTACCGGATTTCCGGTTTTTAATAAAATCTGAATTTGATGGTCAATCAGGGTTTGGCTTCCCCAGGGCAGCAATTGTTTGGGTTGTCCCATTCGCGAAGAGCTACCAGCAGCCAAAAGTAGAATTGGAATTTTATCCATGAATTGAACCTGTTTTCTCAGTCAGGGCAATGGGTTTCTGGTGACGAATCACACTCAATATTTCAGCCAGAATAGATACCGCAATTTCTGAAGCGCTTTCGGCCCCAATACTGATTCCGGCTGGCCCATGAATCTGTTCAAGGAAATCGGTTGAAATATCGGGCATAAAATCGAGCAGCATCGAAAGTACGCGTTCTCTCCGGTTGTTCGATCCAAGCAGTCCAAGATAAGCTGGCTGGGTATCTTTTAAGGCCATCAGGTACTGAACATCTTTGTTAAAGCTGTGTGTCATTAATACCACGGCTGTTTGTTCATCAATCTCAGACGTGTCGATATTGTTGAAGGTTGGCGAAATAAGTGAATTGGCTCCGGGGAAATAATCGCATGATTTTGATTCGTCAGGCGAGGCAACTACTGTAACTTTCCATCCAAGCAATTTAGCGGCCTGACACAACTGAACGGCATCGTGTTCAGCGCCAAAAATAAAGAGCTGGAAAAGTGGTTTTAAGGTTTGTGAAAAGCATTCCTGTTGAGCAATCTGGTCGATTGTAAATGAAGGATTCAGAGCATATTTTTTTCCATTCAAAACCACCATTGTTCCCACATCGCCATATTCTCCGACTTCGCGGTAAAACCAGGCCTCCATCCGAAAGGACTGCCTGTTTTCTACCTGTTTTTCAAATGCTGAAAGTAGTTCATCCGAGAGAGAAACCATCTCAATCAAAATATGAATGATTCCCTCGCAGCCGATTCGGAACCGACCGTCGTAAACAATTACTTTGGCCTTGCCGGTCTGGAAAACACGCTGTGCCTGCCGCTCAATTTCTGTTTCGACACAACCACCACTTACGGCTCCAACCATCTCGCCGTCCTGGCTCATAATCATACAAACACCGGGTCGGCGATAGGAAGAACCTTCAAGGGCAACTACCGAAATAAAAACAGCCTTTTTGCCAATTTTCTGCCAGCTTTTTAATGTTTGAAACAATAATCTTATTTCATGAGTCATAATAAATTACTCAAAACTGTTCTTAATAAAAGGCTGATGATAATGGCGGGTTCCGGTTGCTTTGTACAAGGCATTTGCCAAGGCGCCCATCACAGGAGGGTAAGGTGGTTCGCCAAGCCCGGTTGGATTAATTTCATTTTCAACAAAATGAACTTCAATCTCTTTGGGGGCTTCGGCATGCCGGATCAAACGATACGAATCGAAATTGTCCTGATCCGGTTGACCTTTGCTAAATGTGAGCTGACCATACATTGCATGGCCAATTCCATCCACAATGCCACCTTCAGTCATATTAATGGCAGCATCAGGATTCACAACAATGCCACAATCGATAGCAGCATACACTTTTTGAATGACCGGTGTACCATTATCAACCGTGATATCCACCACGTTGGCCACATACGAACTATGACAGAAATAAGCTGCAACTCCGCGATTTTTTCCGGTTGAATTATTATCCCAGCCTGATTTCTCACGCACCAGTTCGAGAGCTCCGGCATATCGGGATGCATCGTAATCGTTTTTTTCTCCTACTGGATTTTCCTTTGCACGTTTCAACAAATCGAGGCGAAACTGAATGGGATCTTTGCCCATCGCTTCAGCCACTTCGTCAAGGAACGACTGCTCGGCCACGGCATTAAAGTTGGAGCCGGGCGCCCTAAATGCTCCGGTACTAATGTTTGAATCTATCGACCAACTTTCGGCGAGATAGTTATCAATGGCTCCGGCTGGAAACCGGTTGGCATGGAGTGCATTTTCAGGAACACCTCCCATCTTGACATGAAAGCCTATGAGATTATTGTTGGCATCAAGCGCTGCACGGTACAGGGCATGGTATGCAGGACGATAAATACCAAATGTCATTTCATCTTCACGGGAATAAATCAGTTTAACTGGAGCCTTCATTTTTTGCGAGATCAAAGCGACTTCCACCATAAAGTGACCGTACAAACGTCGCCCAAAGCCACCACCCATCCGTGTCATCTGAATGTCAATTTTTTCCAATGGCAAACCCAACCGCGCCGACAAGGTCTTTTCCATAAATTCAGGAGACTGAATTGGGCCAACCAATACCGCATTATCGGCAGTTACATCTGCAAAAAAGTTCATCGGCTCCATGGGACTGTGTGCAAGGAATGGCGCCGTATAGGTTCGTTCAATTACCTTCGCAGCATTTTTAAAGGCTTCTTCCGGCTTGCCGTCTCTTCGTTCGATCTTACCGGGCTTTGTGGCT
>DAITNH010000072.1:0-8503 GCA_036834745.1 Prolixibacteraceae bacterium | reverse complement strand
TCCAACCCTGAAGGACCAGTGACAAGCTGATCTTCTACCGGTTCCCATTCGACATTTAAATATGCCCTGGCGCTCATTACTTCCCAGGTTGAGTTCCCGACAACAGCCACTAAATCAGTGAACGAGGTGGTATCGCACCATTGTGGTTTGTAGTCGTCATTGTATATTTTAATTTGAAAAACGTCTTTGATTCCTGGCTTGGCTTTGGCTTCCGTTGCGTCGAACGATTTCAGTTTCATGCCAAAAGCTGGCGGATGGACGATCATGGCGATAAGCATTCCTTCTTTTTTATAATCGAGGCCAAACAAGGGCTGTCCAGTAACGATTTTATGCCCATCTACATTTTTTCTGGAAGTCCCGATAATTTTAAAATCCTTTAAGTCTTTTAATTCCACCTCTTTGGGAACCGGCAGTTGGGCTGCAGCTGAAGCGACTTCGCCGTAACCGGCTTTTTTGCCGCTGCTTTTATGATACAATATGCCAAGTTCGGTTGTGATTTCTTCCACCGGAACATTCCATTTTTTTGCAGCAGCGTCCATCAGCATTTTACGGGCTGAAGCACCCGCCAATCGAAGTCCGGGCCAGCTTTGTTTGATTGAATCACTTCCTCCAGCTAACTGTCGGTTAAAAATGGCAGTGTTCAACGGGGCTTGTTCAACCAGCACATTTTTCCAGTCTACATCCAGTTCCTCTGCCACAATCATGGGCATGGAGGTTTTTACATTCTGGCCGATTTCAGGGTTAGGCGATAGGATGGTTACCACACTGTTTTCACCAATCTTTAAATATCCAGTGATTTCGAACCATTCGTCAGGAATAGTTAATCCCTTTGGCGCATTTGTACTACAGGATGCTGCCAGCCAGTTAAAACCAATCAGCAGGCCTCCACCGGTTAACAAAGAACTTTTTATAAAGGAACGTCTGTTGAGTTCCGTTTTTATAATTGTCATTTTTCGTGATTTTAGATTAGGTAATTATCTGTCAACAAAGAAAATTTGTAATGGACCTGACATGAAAAGTCCGTTATGCATTTGCCGCAGTTTTTATGGCTGCTTTGATCCGGAGGTAGGTACCACAACGGCAAATATTGCCATGCATGGCTGAGTCAATTTCTTCATCAGTTGGATGAGGATTCGTTTTTAATAATCCCGCAGCGTTCATTATTTGTCCACTCTGGCAATATCCACATTGCGGAACATCATGTTCAATCCATGCCTGCTGAAGCGGATGATCCCCATTTTCAGAAAGTCCTTCAATGGTAGTTATTTCTTGAGTTCCAACGTCGGAAACGAATGTAATACACGAACGCACCGCAGAACCGTCCAGATGAATGGTGCAGGCACCGCATTGTGCAACTCCACAACCAAATTTAGTACCCACCAGGTTAAGATGATCTCTGAGTACCCAAAGCATCGGAGTCGATGGATCAACATCTACCTGAAATTCTTTTTTATTGACTTTTAAGTTATAAACTGCCATAGTATTAGTAGTTGTAAGTATTTATTTTACTGGGTTATTTTTAAATAGGCTTATGAAAATCGAACATATAATTTCAAATAATTTCAGACAAGATTGTCTGAATTAATAGCATAACAGAGAACAATTCCTGAAAGTTCATGAAATGATTCATGAAATGATTTTGATGTCGAAAATAACTGAACAATTAGCAGCAAAAATGGTTAAAAGTAGCATGATGAAGATTGAAGATAGCCTGGGAAGGCGATTCGAAAAACTAAGGATAAGTTTATTGAATGAGTGTAACTTTGCCTGTGTTTATTGTGTCAGCGAAGATTTTGGAAGCAATTCGGTAAAGACAATCCAAAAGTCAACTGCCGACCAGCCTCTTGCTCCGGATGAGTTTACAAAACTAATTGAGGCGGTGCATCGATTGACCGGCTTGAAAAGCATTCGGTTGACCGGAGGTGAACCGCTGCTGTATGGTAACCTTTTCCCATTGATCGATCACATTCAAAAAATTGGGATTTCAGATATCCGGTTGACAACGAATGCTTATTACCTGAAAGAAAAAGCCTCAAAACTTTTTGATGCCGGAGTGAAATCAGTCAACATTTCTGTCGATGCAATCGATCAGGATATTTTCAATGGGATTTCGCGACATCCAAATACATCGAGGGTTTTTTCCGGAATTGAAGCTGCTGTAAAAGCGGGAATGAATGTAAAATTAAACGCCGTTATCATGCGTGGAAAGAACGATTCCCAAATCATTCCGCTGCTGGATTACGCCACCAATCAGGGCGTTAAAATACGCTTTCTGGAATTAATGAAAATGGGGCATTTGTATCATTCGGAGAACGGGCTGTTCTTTTCAGAAAAGGAAATACTGGACATTATTCAGGAAAAGTACACAATTGAAAGTATTCAGCGGGGACATGCTGAAACAGCGCATTACTGGCAAACTTCCGGTGGTGGAACTTTCGGGATTATTGCAAACGAATCAACACCGTTCTGCCACGATTGTAATCGTTTGAGGATGGACAGCAACGGCTTTTTCTATGGTTGTCTCAGCAATGCACACGGCGAAAAACTTTCACCCTATATTTACGACGACGTTCTGCTGACTGAGAAACTGAGCGGATTGCTACGACTTAAACAACCGGTTAAATTTCATGGAAGCGAATTATCAATGAGAAACATAGGAGGATAAAATGGATAAAAGACCGATCAAAATAATCTGCTTTGCAGGACTTCGAAAATATTTCGGGAGCGAAACAACCGTTTTTGTTGAGTCCGGGGCTAGCTATTCAAAAGTTATTGACGAATTGAAAGTAATCAATTCTGAAGCTGCTGAAGTTTTATCGAGTTGCAGAATTGCTGTAAATGAAGAATTTATTTCGTTGAACGAGCTGTTAAAACCTGAAAACATACTATTCCTGATTCCGCCGTCGAGTGGCGGTTAAACTTTAAAAGCAATGAAACACTTACAACATACCGACCTGAATTACAGCGAACTTTTCGATGGATTTCGAAATCCAAACAGCGGAGCAGTGGTGCTTTTCAGTGGCGAAGTTAGAGACAACAACAAAGGTCGGGAAGTTACAAATCTTGAATATGAGGCCTATGAACCCATGGCTAACAAAATGATTCAAGAGATTCTGGACGAAGCCATTTCGCGATTCAGGCTGAACCAGGCCATTTGCGTTCACCGTTTGGGGCGGGTTGAAATCAGCGGATGCGCAGTGGTTGTCATTACCGGAGCCGGACACCGAAAGGAAGCCTATGATGCCAACCGTTACATCATCGACAGGGTAAAAAATGAAGTACCCATTTGGAAGCATGAGTTTTTTACCGATGGAACCAGCGAATGGGGACAAAATTGTGATTGCACAACAAACGTGGAAGAGCATGAACATCATCACCACCATGAGAAAACTAAGTAAAGAAGATTTATCAAGATTCACCCGGCATTTTTCACTTCCTGAAATAGGGCAGGAGGGTCAGGAGAAACTGAAAAATGCACGGGTTTTAGTCATTGGAGCCGGAGGACTTGGGAGTCCGCTACTGATTTATCTGGCCGCAGCCGGAATCGGCACAATTGGTATTGTTGACGATGATGTGGTAAGTATCTCAAATCTTCAACGACAAATTTTATATACCACCGCTGAAGTGGGTTTCAAAAAGGTGGAAGTGGCTTCCCGGAAGATTTCGGCTCTATATCCGGAAATTGACATCCAAACTTTTGATTTAAGACTTAATGAGGAAAATTCGGAAAATATTTTAAAAAATTATGATGTAGTTGCCGACTGCACAGACAATTACAAAACAAGGGCGCTTATCGGAGAAGTTTCAGCGAGATTAAATAAACCTTTGGCATTTGCTTCGGTTTTAAATTATGAAGGGCAAATAAGTGTGTTTAATTACCGGGGCGGGCCAGCCTTTACAGATTTGTACCCCAACGTTCCAAAAGATGGAATTTACAAAGAAAATGAAATCGGTTTATTAGGTGTTTTACCAGGAATTGCAGGAACACTTCAGGCGAATGAAATCATCAAAATTATTACCGGATACGGTGAAATAATCAGCGGAAAACTATTGGTCTTCAACATTCAGGAAAACAGATTTAATCTTTTCCGGTTTTAAAACGCTTCTAACCAATATTTTTGTTCATTGTTGTCAGGTAGATCAAATAGTTTATCCGCTACGCGGAAAAGTGAATTTCGCTTGTGTTGATCTACAGCACTTTATCCGTTACGCGAAAAATTATCGGTAGAGCTTGTCCCGATGAAAATCGGGAAGATTCAGTATTGTAGTAAAATCAAGCCCCAGGCGCATTTTACTGTTTTTAATGTGTTTTATATCGTGGCGGCATCAATTACATAGCGGTAACGGGCTTCTTTATTCACTACTTTCTTCCAGGCCTCGTTGATTTCATCAGCTTTAATCATTTGTATTTGGGGATAAATTTTATTTTCGGCGCAATAATTCATTACCTCCTGTGTTTCGGGAATTCCGCCAATTAAGGAACCGTTGAAATTTACACGGTTAAAAATCATGTTGAAATTATTAATAGTGAGTTCCCCATTAATTGGTTGCCCCACCTGTGTAAAATAGCCATATGGTTTTACACAAGAAATATAATTTGACATATCGTAAGTATAGGGAACTGTAGAGATCATAAAATCCATTTTCCCAAACCAGGTCTTCAGGTCTTCTGCAGAATTTACCACAATTGCTTCCTTTGCACCAAAACCCCTGATGTCATTTACTTTTGAAGGAGAAGTGGTAAAGGCATATACTTCTGCACCTTTCGAAACTGCTAATTTAATTGCCATGTGTCCTAAGCCACCAATGCCAACTACGCCAACCTTATCGCCTTTTTTTACTTTTATTTTCATTAATGGCGAATAAGTGGTAATACCTGCACAAAGCAAGGGTGCCGCATACTGCAAGTCCATATTAGCGGGGATTTTGATTGCAAAATGCTCCGTTACCACCATGTTGTTTGCGTATCCGCCTTGTGTTATACCTGTTGGTGATGATTTTTCCGGAGTACCGTAAGTACCTACCATGCCTGTGGTTTCGCAATGTTGTTCTTCACCGCTTTTGCAACTTTCGCATTCCATACAACTGTTTACCATACAACCTACGCCAGCCTTATCACCTGCTTTAAATCTGGTTACATTTTTACCAACGGCAGTTACTATGCCGGCAATTTCGTGCCCCGGAACCTGTGGATATTGCTGTTTCCCCCAATGTCCTTTTATGGTGTGTATGTCGGAATGGCAAATTCCCGAATATTTTATTTCAATTAAAATATCGTTATCACCAACTGGTCTGCGTTCAAAATTCCATAAGGCTAAGTTTCCGAGTATATCTTTTCCAGCGTAGCCTTTTGATGTTATATTCTTGCTCATAATAGTATTTGTTTTATTTGTTTGTGAAAAAAGTTGAATCGGATTTGCAAGCAATACACCTGCACCTGCTATGGATGCCTGCTGGATGAATTGTCGTCTTGAATGATTGTTTTTGTGATTTTTATTTTGCTTTTCCATGGTTTAATTATTTTGTGTTTCACCTCTTCAATTTGTTGTATTCCTCATCAATAACAGGATTTAACCATTCGGTAGTTGCGTCTTCTGCGGGTACCATAAGGGCAATATGGGCAAACCAGCTATCTTTTGTTGCTCCATGCCAATGTTTTACTCCGGCAGGAATGGTTATCACATCACCTGGGTGCAGCGCCCGGGCGGGTTTTCCTTCTTCCTGATACCAACCATTACCGGCAGTGCAATAAAGTATTTGACCCCCTTTATGATGAATGTGCCAGTTGTTGCGACAACCGGGCTCGAAAGTCACATTATAGGATGTAACATTGTCTGCTGTTAGCACTGCCAAATAACTCTGACCTGTGAAATATTGTGCGTAAGAATCATTTTTCTCTCCCAATGGGAATATTTGTTTGAAGTCGCTCTTCTTCGTCTGTGCGAAAACCTGTCCCAAAGTGATAAGTGACAATATGGCTAAAGCTGCTTTTTTTATCATGACTATCTGAATTTTAATGTTTAAATATTGATTTTAATTGTTTTTGTTTGATTCTCGCCCTCTGCTTTCAGGATATAGATTCCCTTTGGAATGCCATTTAAATTGAGAACTTTTGACGATGTCCCCGACAATATTTTCCCATTCATATCGATTAAAGAGATTCTTTTTGCATTGCCTGAATAATACAATAAACCATCATTGGAAATCTTAAAATCAACTTTGTTTTGTTCTATTAACCCAATTCCGGTGGAATTCCCAATAAGTTCGAATGTTACTGAAGGGTTATCCGGGCCAAGTGCAGTTTTAAGACCTGAAGCATCTTTTACATAACCGATTTTTGAGTAACTGTAGGACGTCGTGAATGTTTCGTAAAAAAGAACCAGTCCATCTGCTCCCCAAAGCATAAGGTCACCTGCATTGATTTTTGGAGGAATTTCGGGTGATGTAGGTAAATTACTTTGCAAAGGGCGAAATTTCTCATTCCTGTTCACGTCATTCATTGTTACTGTCATAGGCAACAAGGCTAAAAAACCGTGGGCAGTTGCATTATCATAAGTTGTTACCACAAAGGATGCTGAACCCACAGTAATTTTAATTTTTGGAGTTTCCTGGGCATTTATACTTTGCATGGCAAGGAAATTAAGGATGATTGCGAATGTTATTTGTTTCATGGTAAATGTATTTAAGCGATATTTTTAATGAATTTGGCAGGAATACCTGCGACAACTGAATTTGCAGGTACATCTTTGGATACAACTGCACCTGCCGCTACAACCGCATTTTCGCCAACAGTGACCCCAGGTAGAATAATGGCTCCGGCCCCTATCCAGGCATTTCGTTTTATCACAATTGGTTTTACCAAAAGCGCTTTACGCTCGGCAGGATTAATCGGATGGCTCTCGGTAATTAGGCTCACCTTTGGGCCAATCAACACATCATCTTCAATGATAATTCGCCCCAGTGACAGAAAGCTGCATCCGTGGTTGATGAACACATTTCGTCCTATTTCAATTAATTCCCCATAATTGGCATGAAACGGCGCAAGAACGGTTGTACTTTCGTGTATCTGGTTGCCTATAACCTTGCTCAACCAATCCCGCATCTGTCCATAATCGGTCGAGGCATTGAATTCTGCCAGCATCTTCATGGTTCGGGCAACGCCCTCATGAATTTGCCCATAGTGGGGATCATAAAAAGAGACGGCTTCCCCGGAATGTAATCTTTCAAAAATGTTCATGCTATTTACCAGTTTATAATTACTATTATCGTGCATTCTCCAATACCGTGGTAATCATCTCTTTGGTATATAACGCTTCAGCTCCCCACATTTTTGCAACAATAGATAATTTCTCAACTAATACAGGAATATCGCTTTCGGGTATATTTCCTTCTGAAAGTGTTACAGGAGTGCCGATTTTCACATACCATGCTTTTAAGGCTTCGATGCCCGCATCGGCTCCTTTAACGCCAAATACTTTAAATGCAAACTGCTCAAAACGTTCAGGCAAGAATTCTTTTTGCCATTTCATCCAGGCCGGAACTATAATCGACAAACCTGCACCATGGGCGATATTGTATTCAGCCGAAAGGGTATGCTCGATAAAATGCGTATCGAAACGGTTGTTCTCGACACCGCAAAAAGTGGTGAAATTCAGGGCTTGTGTGGCTGCCCATGCAAATTCGCCCCTTGCTTCGTAGTTGCTTGCATCTTTAAGCAGAATTTCGGTTGTGCGGATGACGGTTTTTAGGATATTTTCAACGTGCCCGGCAATAAACTCGGGCAAATAAGTGGCAGATAAGTACATGTCTAAACTGTGTGCAAAAATATCGGCCGCCGAATAAACCAGATATTCTTTGGTAACGGTAGCTTGCAATGCGGGGTTGATGACCGAAACAGTAGGGAAGGTAGCGGCACCTGCCAGGCTAAATTTTTCTTTGGTTTCGTCTTTGGTCACCACGGCATAGTTGTTCATCTCACTGCCGGTGGCGGCAAGTGTCATAATATCGAAAATCTTTAATGCTTTATCAGGCACAGCTATGTAGGTAAAGAAATCCCATACATCGCCATCGTAAACCGCCCCTGCGGCAATGGCTTTTACCGAATCAAGAACAGAGCCTCCGCCAACAGCCAGCACAGCTTCGACTCCTTTTGATTTGGCGATTTTAATTCCTTCATAAACCTTGCTTAACACCGGGTTGCTTTTCACACCGCCCAATGATTCGAAGCCAATGCCTTTATCGGTGAGCGATTTTGCCACCTTATCGAACAATCCGCTTTTCTTAATTCGGTCTGAGCCATATACAACCAACACTTTTGACATTCCGTATTCGGAAATGTATTGCCCGATGTTTTCTTCTTTGTCTTGTCCGAATTCGATTCGGGTAGGATTGTAAAATGTAAAATTTTTCATTTTTTCTTGATTTTAAAATTCATAAGTAATAAGAACTATTTCTTGTCGTATATTTTCCATACTCACCCCACGTCCGCTCGCGGACGTCCCCC
>DAITNH010000071.1:0-19126 GCA_036834745.1 Prolixibacteraceae bacterium | reverse complement strand
CCAAAGAATCGAATGCAATTGCACAAACAATATCGAAAGCAAGGCCATCAGCGGTAGTATACTGAGTCCAATTCGTACCATTATACTTATACAGGCCTTGCATATCAGTACCAACCCATATATCACCCCTTTTGTCGATTTTCAAAGTTCTTACATATTTGTATGTCAAATTAGTTTTCCAAATAGTTCCATTAAATTTTGTCACACTGTAATTAGCATTTCCACTTCCTATCCATATATTGTTCAAGTTATCAATAGCAATAGAATTAACTAAGTTTATATTTGTGTAATTAATCCATTGCTGTGCGATTGCAACATTAATTGTAAATAAGACAATTAAAATACTGGATAATATATTCCTCATGATGAATGTATTTTATTCAGAAATCAATAACCGCTGATAGTCAGTTTTACATTTTCTATTAACAATTTCTTTTTGTCTTTATTCCAGATATACAGACTTATAATTGCTCCTTCCGGAAAACGGGCACTCAACTTTAACGGCAGTGAAACTTTCTGCCATTTCTGAACATTCTCTGCAGTTGATAGTAAGTTGATCCGATTGTAGCTTACAGACTTGTCGTTAACATTAATAGATAATACCAGCAATACCTCGTCATCGCCTAATTTTTCCTGAGGTAAAAAACTTACTGATGCCAAAACATCCATCATGTCCTGAGTCTTAATTTCGGAAAGTGGAATCTGAATGCTAGGACCATATTCCATTCCGGAATCCATTTTGAACAATTTCTTTCCTTCTACCTCAACCGTATTTTCACTACCTGAATCACTAAAATTCAGCACCCTTTCCACCAGTTGTTTCTTTTCCTGAAAAACTTTCTGCTCCACTTTCCTGAAAATGTAAATTCCATAATCATAACCACCAAGAACCTTAAAACTTTCTTCGGGGAGCAAGGATTTTATGAGCTGTAACTGCGGGTCAGCCATCAGGTTGTCAAGCTGAACACCTCCCTCGTTGGGGCCAAAGTGTGCATCCCAAACCATTATATCACCCATGTTCATGGTTGTCGAAGGTTGTTGTTTATCGGCCACGCCCCAATTATTTAATGATTGATCGTACGGATCTATATTCAGGAAATGGATCAGATATGGATCGAAATAGTAAATTTTTGATGGTTCATCCAATGATTTCAAATAATTCGATGCTTCGAGCATAAGTGTCTGCGGACGCTCCAACGGAAGTGGCATGTGGTTTTTATTAAAAAACAGCCCAACTTGCAACAGAATAATCAAAACGATCAGCCCGATTTGAAATGTTGTGTTCTTTATCTTTGTAAATAAAGCATTAAAACCTACCAATGCAATAATGGCTGCCATCGGTATCACGCTTGCAATCACACGAATAAGTCCCAGCGAACCGCCGGTACCTTTCCACCAAACATACGAATGCGCAGCAAAAAAGCCGACGAAACTTCCTGCAATCAGAAAATAAAACAAAAACGGTTTTTCAGTTAGCCTGAATGGTTTCACTGATTTGTATGTCCAGACTACCAAACCTATTACCAGAAAGACAAGGAAAGGCCACCCGAAAATATAAGGACTTTGTTCTACAAAATGGGAAAGGCTTCCGCTTCCATAAAAACTATCTCCCAATGAATAAGGCATTTGATGAATAATCCATAACCAATCGTGGTAGTGTGGATATCCGACCAGGGTGTAAAAAATCGATCCAACCAATAAAAGTGGTATCGCCCAATATTTTTTTACCAGGAAAAGTGCAATTACAAACAAAGGAAAAATGACTATCCCTTCGGTTCTTACAAATGGAATAAAGGACAAGGCAATGGCTGCCCATAAATACCGGTTGCTAAAAAACAGCCAAAATGATAAAACCAATACGAAGCTGAATAGAATTTCGGTCAGGCAACTTTGCATCAGTAAAAAGTACATGGGCGAAAAAGCGATAAAAAAAACAGGGAGCAGATTAAACTTTTCGCCGGACAAGCGAATGATTTTAACCGTAAAGAATATCGCGGCCAGACCTGCAAGCACATTAAACATTCTGGCAAATTGAATGCTGAGTAAGGCAAATGGAGCGACAAGGGTTGTATAAACAGGTTTTCCCCATTGGTCAAGAAACAACCACGGATATTTAAAGGCATATCGTGCAGTCCTGAAATGAGTTATATTATCGGCACCGCCATAAAAATCGATGCTGTTGAAAACGAAGACAAGCTGAAGAAGAAATATTCCTGATAGAATAATATAGATTGCCTTATCCGAATTGATTTTCATTATCCGTAAGTTATTTTAAACTAAAAACATTGTATTTCAGAATGACATAGAAAGCCCGAAGGCCATCTTTCCAGTTTATTTTTTTTCCTTCGGCATACGTTCTACCGTAATATGAAACACCCACTTCATAGATTCTGATATTCGGAATTCGGGCGATTTTTGCGGTCACTTCAGGTTCAAAACCAAAACGATTTTCCTTCAGTTTGAGCGACTTTATGTATTCGGTGCAGAACAATTTATAGCAGGTCTCCATGTCGGTAAGGTTCAGGTTCGTGAACATGTTGGAGAAGAAAGTCAGCATTTTATTGCCGATGGAATGCCAGAAAAACAATATTCGGTGCGGATTTCCTCCCATAAAACGCGAACCATACACAACATCGGCAAAACCTTCCAAAATGGGTTTCAGCAAATCGTTGTATTCGCGCGGATCGTATTCCATGTCGGCATCCTGAACGATCAGGTAATCGCCGGTCGCTTCGGCAATTCCGCGATGGAGTGCAGCGCCCTTGCCCATATTTACCGACTGGTGATAAAGGCGGACATTGACTTCAGGAAAAGCGGCTTGGAACTGTTCTACTGCCGCAACTGTCTGATCTTTTGAACAATCATTTACAATGATTATCTCTTTTTTTATCTGACCGACGAGTTCTACTTCGGATACTTTGCAGAGAATAGCGAAAATGGTTTTTTCTTCGTTGTATGCAGGAATGACAATTGAAAGTATTTTACTCATTATGTATGATTAGATCTTCAGTTTGAAGGTGTTAAACGATGGTTTAAGTATTTTTTTTCAAAAGTAACTATAATATCAATTTTTCAAAATCAATTTTAGCACCGTGGTTTTTCCTGAAGCGGTAATTTTGCAAATAAAAACTCCGGAGGTTGTTTTTGATGAAACGGCATGTTTTGGAGCCCATTGAACCCAATGAATTCCCTGATTTTCGCGGGAATCAACCAGCGTTTCCAGCTTCTGACCGGCCAGATTGTAAATACTTACATTCACAAACCCGGTTTCAGGAAGATCGTACTGAATGGTGGTATTTTCAGTCAGCGGATTTGGAAAGGCCGTTGCGTTAAAATCGTTTTTTCCTATATTTTCTTTTGCTGAAGTAAGGGGAGTGCCGTTGATCAGAATTTCATCGAACCAGATTTTTTGTGTTCCGAGAGCGCCAAATTCAGCGATAAATTCGAGGCGATCCACCGCTTTCCAGTCAAACTTTCCAGCCGCGTTAAACCACGATCCGTTGTCCCATGAACCTGTTTCTTTGAAGTTCTTCAGCGGAATTTTCATATGCTTCCAGGTTCCGTCCCAGGTAACTTTGGTCTGATCGATGGTGTAACTGTTTCTCCACGGATGATCGCCTGCAACTGTCGTTTTCGAATCAACAAAACGGATCTCAAATTTGGTGTTGGGAGAGTCGCCTTTGACCCAGAAATCGAGTTCATAATTGTTTGTTGCCAATTTCGACAGGTCTTTGTCTGGCTTCAGATCAAAACCCGGCCCTGAATACTGGTTGCTTCCGGTCCAGTGCAATGAATACTTTCCGGTCTGAGGCTGGGTCGAATAAAAATCAATCGTTCCGTTTCCGGCACTGCCCGATGCAAAAACTGACTCGCCAATGAAATCGGTATAAACAGGGAACGGTTTTGTATCGGCAGTTAAAACAAATTCTTTTTGTTCAGGGATATTAAAATTCAGGCTTGTAAGTATTTCTGTATCCAGATCGTAATCGAACAATTCGTTGGTTCCTTTTTCAAACAGCCCAAATCCTCCCTGATAATCCCATATAGTCCAGCTAATTCCTTTTTCTTCCAAATATTTGCGCACTACATCATACCAGTAAACCCGGTCAGCATGTGGGCTATTTGGAATATATACACCAAACTCGCCGCAAAAAATTTTCACATTGCGACTGGTTTTAAAACTCACTGCAACATCAATCAGTTGTTTTACTTTGGCGACAGTACCATCGTTTTTATAGTTGTTCAGCGAACTTTCAACCCAGGTTCCTTTTGCACTTGCAGGTGTAGCAGGCATTTTGGATGCATTGTAAGGAAACGGCACATTCGCGACATCCTGCATTCCGGAAGTCCAGCTTGCTCCCTGATGGGTGAACATGAACGGGTCGTAAAAATGGAAAGTGTAGATCAGGTTATTGTCGGTATAAACCGGCATATTCTTTAGCTCGCTGTAACTATTGTATCCTGAAGGCCCAACAATAATGGTATGTTTGGTATCAATCGCACGAATGGCATTGATCACCTTTAACTGAATCTGACACCAAACGGCTGTTGTAATTCCGTGAGGTTCATTCAGTATTTCGTAGTAAATATATTCCGAGCGGGTTTTATAATGCTCAGCCATTTGTGGCCAAACTTTAAGCAGAATACCTTCAACCGATGGTTCGGTGTTGGCATTCGGATCGAAAGTGTGGTTATCGAGCAGTAAATGCATCTGCAATTCCTCAGCCCAGTCAACCACCTGATCCATAAAATCGAAGAACAATGGATCGATGGTGTAGTTTGGGGCGCCACCGGTCATAAAGTGCAGATTGATTGGCAAACGGACGACATCGCAGCCCAAACTTTTGATCCGGATAAAATCCTCTTTGGTATATTTGGTGAAGTGTATTTGTTTTGCATTTTCAACCTGAAACCAGCCGGTCAGGTTTACACCTTTGGTGAAAGGTGTTTGCGCCGAAGCAGTTGAAAAACAGAAGACAAGGATTAAAAGCAGTTGTATTTTCTGATGTGTTTTCATGAGTTGACAGCTTAGTTTTCAGGCACAAATTAACAAAAAAATGACAACATGAATGCACATCAAATCGACAATTCAAACTTATTCATTGAAATAATAACTGGTCAACATACAGATACTCCATTTTTTTGTCAAATAATTTATTGTATATCTCTTGTCTTTAGCTGCTCGGCTATTATCTTTGTTATGGGTGGGGTAGGGCAGTAATGTTAAATCCCTCTCATGTGATGGTTGACAAACGTTGAAATTCAAACAAGAAATATAATGAAACACCTTAAGGAACTTTTAAAGGAATACAATGCCGCTCCTGAAATATTTCAAGCCGGGAGATATTGGAAGAATTATGAGCAAAGAATCATACATAAAATTGAAAATGCCGACGTTAACCAATTAAGGAGCGGGGATTACCCAATATTTGGCACATTTGGATTTAGTGAGTCAGTATATCATTACCCTGAAGGGATGCCAATTTATTTGAAATTTTTTAAAAAGATGGTTCGGGCGCTTTTTATAACCAATAAAGCCGCTTTGCCATATTCGCTCCGACTGCAAGACATTAGGGAAATGGCATATAATAATTGTTTAGTCCAGGGTGAACTTGCAAATCTGAAATCTATTTCGGAAATAGAAACCAGCACCTATGGGAATCCTTCGGATCTATTTGAAATAAATGGAAAGAAGTACACCATGCAATTTCTTAATTTTTATATTCGGCTTTGTTTTGCTCAAAGGCATTTGAAACTAAATGGCACTGAAACCATTGTTGAGTTAGGCTCTGGTTCAGGATTCCAGGTTGAGGTGCTAAAAAAAATATTTCCGGATCTGACTATAATCTGTTTTGACTTGCCATATCCATTGGTTTTATGTGAAACGTATCTTTCCGAATCTTTGGGGGAACAAGCTGTAATCAAATCATCAGAAACATTGGATTGGACTGATTTGAACGGCATCATAAAAGGTAAAGTTCATTTTCTGGGTAATTGGAAATTCCCATTGCTTGCTAAAGCTAAATTCGATGTTTTCTGGAATGCAGCAAGTTTTGGAGAAATGGAACCAGCCATTGTAACGAACTATCTGAGCTATGTTTTAGGTTCATGCAATTTCATCTATCTTTTACAGGCAAGAAAGGGTAAAGAAAGTACCAAAACATCAGGTGTATTGAATCCGATAACCTTTAGCGACTATAATCATATGTTGAAAGGTTATCGGTTAATTAAAGAGTCTGATGCGTATGAAGCACATCGTAAGATGTCTCAAAGTGGTGGGTATTTTCAGGCTGTCTGGGAAAAGGAAAAAAAATAAATCGGTTTTCTCCACAAATAAAAACTGGCAGCCAGATATGTACTCAGTTGCCAGTTTTTGTTATTCAATCATTCAATAATTACTAATCAAAAATATTGATATACCAGTTTTTTGGATCCATCAATTTGGTTCTAATAGATTCACGTTGCCCTGAAGGGAATTTGGCAGCTACCTTGTCGGCTAAAAATGCCGGATCATTTCTTCGCAATGCCACACGCATCAAATCGTAAAAACGTTCTCCCTCGAAAGCAAGTTCCCTGGCGCGTTCGTCCATAATAAGTTCTTCGAGGTACAACTGTTTTCCGAGCAAATCGCCGGTAAGGTCTTTAAACCCTATAACTTCGTTGGTAAAAGGGTTGTGAATATAATTGATATTCCCAACCTGGAGGCCTCCATAGAACCCGGTAAAACCAACCCTTCCACGAATACCTAACTGACGGCGGTTGGCTTGAATATCGTAAATACTACCATCGTTTACAATAGCCAATGCATTGGTTGTTAATTGTCGGGGTTGTCCGTTTTCAAGGAAAGTCCACCATGTATAAATTTCGGCCAGATACAATTGTAAACCACCTGCACGGTAAATCGATAAGTTGGCATCCTGATCGTATCTTTCCTTATTGATTGAATATTTATATACAATGGTATCAACACCATCCATTATCGACGCGACAGTACGATAATCATTGTCCATTTTAAAAAAAAGCATTTGAAGGACCTCTATATTAGACAACGGCACCCCATTTCTAACATACTGATAAGATACTCCAGGACTAACACCACCACCTGGTATTCCATGTCCCCGGTAGAAATCACTTGGTATCCCTCTCTGTAACGGATTCAGTTTGGTCAATTCGGGTTTGGAGAGGTTCACGTTCAGGCTATAATTGCGCCACTGCGTTTCCCAGTGATGAACAGCAGCTTTGGTAGGTTTTAACATGTAATCGTGCGGCGCGAAAGGCTCGAACAAACGCTGGAAATCATTTTGCTGCTGATTTGCCTTATTAAACCACAAACTGTAAATATGCTCCCGTCCATCGATGTTGGTAAATATATTCGCCCATGAACTGAAAGCGAAACTCTGGTCGAGCTGATAGCGATAGTTATCTGATGTAAAGAATAATACTTCCCTTATATGTTGGGCCGATTTTGTCAAATCACCTTGCGTGAGGTACATCTGGCCCAGGAGCGCATGCCAGGCAAATGGGTTCCAAACAGTTATTTCCCACGATTTATCGTTGTTGTCAATGTAATGGTTAACACCCACAGCAGGCTGTCCTTCAACAATTTTAATCTCATTTTCAAGTTGTTTTGTAAAAACGCTCAAAACCATATCCAGATCATAAAACTGTTTTTCGAGCATAATTTTTACAGAAGTCGTATCGTTTGTAAAACCATCCCTTCCAAAAACAACTTTCACTTTATCTTCATATTCTTTTGCTGTATTCAGGTATTCTTCGATTTCGGCAACAGAAGTAAGCGATTCGTGAATTACCGGAACTTTCCCATAAATGCGGGCTGCATTAAAATAGGCCCATGCACGCATACAGAGAGCTTCACCATAAATCTTGTCGTAATTGGTTACAGCTATCTTTTTATCGAGCACCTCGGGGTGTTTTTCCTTTATTTGACTGATAAAGCTATTGGAAGCAGCAATCAACTTGTAGAAGTTGGTTGGACTGGCGTACTTATTGGTTTTTGAAGGTTGAAAATTATAGATCTCAGTCAGGTCGGCATCGGCATTCCTGGTTATCGTAAGCAAATCGCCCCTTAATTCACCAAGTACAACAAGTTGTTCAGCAAGTTCTTGCTGAAGGCCATATAATCCCATCGCCACTGAACGATATTCATACCAGTCGTCGTAGAGTTGTTCCCTTGTAACATCCAAATCCTGATCAGGATTCAAAAAATCGGTACACGCAGGAAGTAATACCATCGACGAAAAAATGGTAAGTAAAATGACGGAATATTTCAGATTTCTTAGCATGGTTCGTAGTTCTATATTATTTTATAATCCAAGTTTAATACCAAAAACAAACTGACGGGCTTGCGGTGTTTGTCCGTAATCAACTCCTTGCTCGTCATGTGAATAAGAAGTAGCAAATTCAGGATCGTAACCCAAATATTTCGAAAAGGTCAACAGATTATTGGCCGAAACATAAAATTCAGCATTTCTGAATTGCAACCATTTGGTCGGGATGCGGTAGCTCAACGATACATTCTGAATCCGCAGGTAGCTTCCATCTTCAATCCAACGGCTTGAGAAGGCTGCGTTACCAACCGGATCATTCCACAATGCACGGGGAACGTCGGTTACATGACCTTCGTATTGCCATCTGTTCAAAACATTGGCGCTTTGATTTTCAAGACCAGTCATCGATTCGTTTCTAAATCTCACGTAATTAAATACTTCATTTCCTGAAACAAAATTCAGGTAAGTATTTAAACTCCATCGTTTATAGGTGAATGTGTTTTGTAAACCGCCATATAATTCAGGCATCGACGATCCGATGTCTGTTTTATCGAATTGATTGATTACTCCGTCAGGACCTCCTTCCGGATTTGAAGTAGTTTTTGGCCCTGCTAAATCTACAAAACGGGCATCGCCACCTTTATAACCGATATATTTAGCGTTAACCAGACCTTCAGTCCTGGCTTCGTCCGAAGTGGAATATACGCCATCGAATAAGAACCCATAGAAACTATTGGCAGTTGCGCCAACTTTATTTACAACTTGTCCGCCTTCAATATCTGAGATAAGCATATCGCCACTTAGCTTTGTAATTTCATTCGAAATTTTTGTCACATTGGCCTGTACGTCCCATTTAAATGATTTTCCGTCAACAACGCGAACTGCTGCGGTCACTTCAACACCTTTATTCTGCATTTCACCACCGTTTTCAGGCCTGAAGCTGTATCCCAGATACGATTTCAGGGGAGTAAGAATCAACATATTCCCGGTAGTAGAATTAAATACATCGATCGTTGAGCGGATACGGCTACCCCACAACGAAATATCGAGACCCGTATTAAGCTGTGAAACTGTTTCGTAACTAAGCTCTTTATTTGCTATCACTGCTGGATATAAACCAACAGTTTCGCGGAATTTTACTGCCTGGTAATAGTCAGACGCGTTCGATTCGCCGATATCGTCGTTACCCGATTTTCCATAAGTCAACCTCAATTTTAATTCATCGAGCCACGAAACATCTTTCAGGAATGATTCGCTGGATAATCTCCAACCCAAACCACCCGAATAAAATAAACCGATGGGGTTGCCACCAACCTTGATGGTATTTATAGCATTATCGCCTACTTTAGAGGAACCATCGAACGAAACACTGGCTGTAAACAGGTATTTATCCTGATAGGCATAGTTCAGGTTTTCGTAGAACGAAACCCAGTTCCATGACTTATTTGCCCCACCAATCCGACGCAGGTTATTGGTTCCATCCTGAAGTGACTGATATTCGTCGTTCTCGTGTGCATTCATCGTTAAACCCCAGTCGAGCTGATATCTGTTGGTCAAAATATTCACCCCGGTAGTCGAGGTAATACTGTGAACCTTGTTGATGATCTTTTTATAAGAAAGGTAAGTATTGTTATAAAACGATAAAAGGTAATTATTGGTAGCTTTTGCCACATTGTGCGCTTCGTCGTTGTAGTAGTGAGCCATACCATGATTCGGCATAAAAACCTGTTCTTTCATTGCATTATAAGTCAAACCAAAGTTCGTATGCAACATCAGGTTTTTATTCAGGGTACCTTCGAAACCCATGGTTGTAATAAAATGATAATTAGAATTTTTTGCCTGGTAGCGATCGATGATGGCCAATGGGTTACTAACGCCAAGTTCATCAACTTCGCTAAGGGCTGTCAGCTCATTACCGTCCAAATCGTATTGAAAAGGATTAAGCATGGGCGATTTATTTAATGCCGACAAAATTGGATTTGTTTCCGGAACCTTTGCTGATTCCTTCAAATTCGAAGTATTGTAATTCAGCGATACGCCGGCATTCATCCTTAACCATGTAAAAATGTTGAGACGGCTGACAAACCGAAGGTTATAACTATCAAAATCGGTTGCTTTAACCACACCTTTGCTGTTGGTATAGCCAAATGATAAACCATAGCGGGCAATAGCATCACCACCTTTAACTTTTAAATTGACATTGTTGAAGGTAGCATCATCGAAAATTGTTTTTTGCCAGTCGGTATTATGCGTGTAATCAATGAACCTGGGATCTTTTGTACTCAGGTACAGGTTTGGATATTTCTGCCTGATATTTTCCTCGAACATACCCGATGTGTAGAGTACTTCGTTTACCAAACTTTTATGCTGCAAGGCATTCAGTTGCGGGAACAGGTTTGAAGGAGACAGCGAATAACCCGAACGTATGTCAACATCAATAGAGGTTTGGGTGGCGCTTGGATCAAGTGTTTCGATAAAAACAATACCATTCGAAGCTTTTGAACCATAAGCAGAAGTAACTGCAGGATCTTTAACAATCGTTACCGACGAAATATCGAGCATGTTAACTGCCAACAAAGGATCGTAGGCATTTCCTTCAACATTTGAAGAGAAAAGTCCCGGGCTTTCCATTGGAATTCCGTCAACAATGTACAATGGTTGTGTATTGGCAATCAGAGAATTAACTCCACGAACCGACACCACGGCCCCACTTCCGGGAACACCACTCCTTTTTACTATGTTTAAGCCTGCCGCTTTCCCCTGAAGAAATTCATCAATGGAATAGGAAGGAGTTTGGTAACTTCCGGCTGCCTTGGTTTCAAAATAGGAAGGTACAACATCCTTTTTAATTTTCTTTTGCGAAAGAATATTCAAAGGATCATCGCCTGAGGTTAAATCGTTCGAAACCAGGTAAATTTTCACCTGGTTCCTGTTATTCAGGAAAACTCGTTTGCTTTTATAATCACTTACCGGCGAAATGGTTAACCAATTATCGCCAGCACTTGACTGAATCGAAAATTCCCCTGCATCGTTAGTTACCACAGGCAACTGCTGTGAACCTTCGATACTTATGGTAATATTCGATAAAGGAGTATTTGTTCCGGAAACGACAACTCCTTTTACAAGAATTGAGTCGTTGGCTATTGGGTCGTTTTGTGCAAACGAGGTCACGATTCCCAGTAACAACACTGGCACAATTAGCACAACTCTCTTCAAGGTTGCAATGGTAAATGGATTATTAATCATTGTATCAATTTTCATTTTATAAATTGAGGACCGATTTTAATCAGTGTTAGTTAGTTCATTTGTTCTGTAAATTAATTGGCCGGGGCAGGTATAAATTCGATGGCATCTATAACCAACCCATTACCTGGCACACTGGCCGGACCTTTGTATTCGAAACGAACTTTTGGTTTGCCATATTCGGTGATGTTTTCTACCCAACAGTCGAACTTATTGTAGCGGCCTACCGGTGTAAAAGTTTTTCCGGTTACGCTCTTAATAAGTCCACGAAATCTGATAAAGTCGTAATAATTAAAAGTTTTAACGAGCTCGTCGTTAACGTAAATATCATATATACCACCAATATCCATGTGTGTACTAACTATCATCTGGTATTTTCTTGGAAAAAGGTCACGCACATTAAATTCGAGGTTATAAGTCCCGGTAAAGCCTTTGGTGAAATTTACAACCATTATGGAGTCGTTGAAAGCACCCTTGATATATTCCTTTTTCACTTCGAAAAATGCAGAACTGGTAACCTTCACATTTTTACGCCATGCATATTTGTTTGTACCTGTTGTAACTGCAAGCCATTCACCTTCAAACCTTTCGGTTCCGGAAAATAAAGAATCAGGGATTACAAAATTTGTATAATCGTAAAATACGCCATTGCTAAGGAGGGTCTTTGAGGTAGGTACATAGTCGGCCACCACGCTATCGCCCTGAATGTTGAGCATATTATTTACCTGGCGGCTCTTCTTAATAATGACCGGCTTTATTTCATTGGCTTCGAGCATGTTAAGAAATACGCCATGTTTAAGCAAATGAGGAATTAAGATATCTTCCTGCCATTTGACTGGTATATCCTTGTAAGAAAGAAAATTTCCACCGAGTTTCTGAGCCATAAGGTCAAGACCATTGTGGTAAGTTTCCAGTTTAGGATAAACAAAAGTGGCTGTTATGGCACGATATTCCTTCGAAACAGCGAAAAACGCATCTTCGAACTTGTTAAACCTGGTAGAAACTGTATCATAAACGGTATTCCCTTTATCATCAAAACCAATCGGGCGGCTCCGTTCCTTGTCAATAATAATTGAATCCTGTTTCCGGATATAGTTTTTTAATTCCGGAGTATTGGTCACAAAGTATTCATACAAATTAGGCTTTGGAACGGCCACTTCGCCCATAACAAAGAATTTTCCGTTGAGATATAAGGGGCTCTCTTCTTTGAGGGTTATTCCATCGTAAGTTGGTTTAACTCCTGTGGTTTCGAATGTAGAAAATTTTTCGGCCAGTGTCTGCAATTTTCTTTTACCCTGTATATCAACCGTCTGAATATAGTGACGAGAGATATGATAATTCAGGATGGTGCTATCGAGGACCAATGCCCCCCCGAGTTTCTCGAATGCCGCATTATCGGGTATGAACAGCGTATAAGTATCGTTCTTAATAAAAAGTGTATCATACTTATACTTTTTAAGGTATTCGACAAATCGCGACAAATCACTTCTGCCTTGAATTGCTTCCCAAAGGTTCGTGTTTACAGTTTCGGGTTGCTTATTATAGTGTTCATCCCACTGCTCGGTACAACCGATCAGCGAAAAGATGAATACAATGAGTATTGTGCCAATTTTAAGTTTCATTTTCTCTAAAGTTTAGATAGGTTCGAATCTGATGTAATCCCATTTAAGGCGACCCGGAATGAGAGTTGTAATAGTAATGGTATGTGAATCATACTTCTTAAAGTCGATAGATCCCACTTTATACTTGATGTAAGGATAGGATGCACTTCCTCCTTTTGTCAAATCTATTAATCCACCAAGTTTGTTGCCGTCAATAAAGAGTTCAACAAGGGCATTCTGCAAATTATACCCATCGGCTCCCAAAAACACATCGTACTTACCCTGAATAATTTTGGGCAGATGGTAGGATATGGTGAAATCACCTTCAATCGATAAATAATCTTTACTCCAGGAGCGTTCAGCCTCATCAAAAGATTTGACATAAAACAACTTCGAACCTGACCATTTCACATTATTCATCAATTCTTCGTTTTCGATAATGTAACTTCCTCCTTCGCGCCGGTAGTCGTTCAAGGTAGGTTCGTCATAAAATTCGAAAGTAACGATGGCCCTGGAAGCTGGTTGTACTTTTAATACCTGGTCGATAAAATGGATCGCACCACTTTGTGTAATTACATTACTTGCATCGTAATCCATACCAACGTAATCGATAATAGTGGTATCGCCGGTCGTTGGGTTTACTATTTCTTCGAAAATCTCTTTTCCCTTGTTGATAATAATATCAAGACCCATTCCATTGATAATAAGTGGTATGTCGGCAAAAGTGTTGTAATTGGTTGAGTGACCCACTAAATCAGGAAGAAATTTACTTTCTTTCAGGAAATGGTAAGCCACAAATTTATTCAACGGATTATCAGATTTTTTATAATCTGTTCGATTAGGGCTTATCAGATTTGCAAGATCCTGTAAATTATTAATGTTTGCCTTCTTATAAATAGCGTCGGGTTCGGCCAAAACGGTATATGGACGCAGTTTCTGCTTTTCATCTTTCATATTCACATCAATGGTGTCAACATAACCTGTTGCTTCAATAGCGGCGGTAAGTATCGAGAAAGTGGTATTACTTTTCAGCCAGTCGTAACTGTTTAAAGTAATTGGGGTAAGCATTACGCCAATCTCATGAATATATCCGTTCGACAATTCAACATTTGCTTTTGTTATTGGAGCCTGATTGTTGATTTTATAGTAGGTTGTATCCTTCGCAAGAATAAAATTAACATTCAGGAAATCGCCCGACAAGGTTGGTTCCGTAAAAGTTCCAAACGGAAAATCGTACGAACTTGCAGCCTGGTTGACGACATGGTAACGAGCCAAAGCCGCTACATAAACCTTGTCTTTCAACAAGGCATCCAAAGAAGCAAACTGGCCGCCTGATTTAATGAAATCGTCCACTGCCTTATTTGTCGGAGCAAATAAGGTATAGTTAATCCCATTTGGGTTGTAGGCGCTTAGGGTTTTATCCAGATCACCAGCTTTCAGAATGGCTAAAAAACTTGAGAAGTCCTTTTCGTTCTGAAGAAGGTAATCGTAAATTGTAAATTGTTCCATATCTTCGAACCCAGCAACCACATCCGGTTTCTTGCAGGAAGACTGTAACAACAGAACAATCAACAAACTTAATATAATTGAAATTCGTTTCATTGTTTAGAATTTATAATATGGGTTTTGAACCAGATTCCTGTTACGCTCAATTTCTTCTTTATAGATTGGCAAATACCAACCCAGCGTATTGGTAAGTTTAGCCGATAAAATTCGCTTTTGGGTCGATATCACATTCTTGATAATGATTTCAACCAACTTATCTTTTCGTGCATAATTGTTACGACGCCCCATCCGAAGTAAATCGAACCAGCGTTTTCCTTCAAATGCAAGCTCCATAGCGCGTTCTTCCATAATAGCATCTTCAAAAGCAATTGCGGAGTTTCCAATATTTATAGAAACAACATTGGCTCTTTCACGGATCATGTTGACAATATTCAGGGCTTCGCCATAACGGCCCAGTTGCGAAAGCGCTTCGGCTTTCATCAGATAGATTTCGCCCATGCGATAAACAATCCAGTTGCAACTATTCTGATCGGCGCCGGTGCGTTCGGTTTTTCCATCGGGAGCGCGTCCAACATATTTCCATATCAGGTAGTCATCTTCGCCTAACTTGGTAATCGAAACATCTTCGCCCCTGGTAAGCTCCAGTGAATACTGGCGGGCAAACAATTCAACGGCACGCGGGCTCGGATCGTATTGATGACTGTAACGGTTTGTTTTTCCGTACATTGAATTTTTCTGGCTGTATTTGTCTTCAAACTGAAATTCAAAAATACTTTCAAGCGAATTTCCGGGATAAAACAATTCGAACCAGCGTGTCCCAGGCATCATCACAAATTCCTTGTTCCCAATTAAACGGTTACAATATTCGATGGTTTTTTCATAGTCGAAATTCCATAATGAAATATCGGCGAGCAAAGCATCGAAAGCCGCTTTGGTAGCACGACCTTTTACTTCTTCCAGCGATTTGTAGCCGTCGGTAGCAAACGGACGATATTCGTTCAGATCGTCAAGCAATTTTTTCAGGACATCTTCTTCTTTTGAAACTGGAAGATAAAAATCAACAGCATCGCTCACAGATGGTTCGAGTACCAATGGAACATCTTTAAACAGGCGCACCAGGTAAAAATAATTCAGGCTCCGCAGCCAGATTGCTTCGGCCATCAAACCCTTCAGTTGAAACTCGGTAAACGTATTGTCCTTCTGTTGCACGATCGGTGCATTTTTCAATACTTCGTTGCAATAGTTGATCACTTTGTAGAACTTATTCCAGTTGCACAACCAGTTATCAGGATAGATGTTACTTCCCATCAGGTTCCGTTCATCGTCACCAAGATTCACGTCGGCTTTGACCATGTCGCCGCGGGCTTCGCCATAAGTAAATAAATCGCCGTCGAGGGCTGCAAACGACTGGTAAGCGCCCATCAAAACTGCTTCGCAATCTTCCTTTGTCTTCCAGAACTCTTCGCGAACCAAACCGCCTGTCGGTAAAAGTTCCAAATAATCGTTGCACGAAAACTGTACGCTAAAGGCCAGGAAAAGAAGAATAAACCGTATTTTAAATATCTTTTTCATTTTCTTTCAAATTTTTAGAATCCAACAGCAACACTAAGAGTAATCATGCGGGGGGGAGGTGTATTGGCATAATCGGCGCCAATCCAGAAAGGGTCGGCAGCGTCCTGACCAACTTCAGGATCCTGACCCGAATAATTGGTAAAAGTGTATAATTTACGGGCGCTAACCGAGAAGCTCGCAGTTTGCAAGCCTAATTTCCGGCACAATTGCTGACTCATCTGGTAGCCAAATTTCACATTGTTCAAACGCAAAAAGTCTCCTTTTTCTACGTAACGATCCGAACCAAGGTTGTTTGCCGGGTGATCCATGTATGCGCGTGGCAATAATCCTTCATACTCCTGTCCCTGGGTTCTCCAGCGGTTCATTACCGCTTTACTCTGGTTATTCCTGCCGTTCATTCCTTCTGTTTGCAGGGCAATCATGTTAATAATATCGAAGCCAATCCTGTAATGGAATTGAAAGGATAAGTCCCATTGCTTATAGCGAAGAGAAGAACCAAAACCTCCAATAAAATCGGGGTTCGAGTCGCCAATATAAACAACATCGTTCAAATCAATTTTTCCATCTTTATTAATATCTTCATAAATAGCGTCGCCACCCCTGAAAACGTATGTTCCCTTGTAAGTAAGTGGTATTGGGTTTCCTTCACTATCCATTAGATCATTATTGTTAGCATCCTTTGCGATAGCTGCTTTATCATCCTTGAAAACACCCAGATAACGGAACCCGAAGAATGAACCAATCGGTTCACCTTCAACTACCCTTCTCGGATATTCACCGTTCCCGATCGAAGTTGAAGTTTCGGTATTAAAGTTTTCAGGAAGTTTGGTAAACGCGTTTACATTCTGTGAGGTATTGAAATCAATTGACCATAACCAGTTTTTTGTGCGGTAAAGTTTAAAATTGGTCATCAACTCCCACCCTTTGTTCTGCATTTCACCACCGTTAAGAAATTTTAACTGATCAAAACCGCTTGAAGTTGGAATGTCATAATCTTTGAATAAGAGGTCGGTGGTTATTTTATTATAAATATCAGCCTCGATGAAAACACGGTCTTTAAAAAGGTTAAGTTCGATACCAACATCAGTAGAGGATATCGACTCCCATTTGAGGTTATCCAACTGGATACGGGTTGGTATAATAGCCGGGTTCTTAATGTAGTTACCGGTATAAGTAGTTTCGTAAGTAGCAAAACGGGCATAAGCATCGCCCGGAGGACGACCTGAAACACCCCAACTGGCGCGCAACATACAATCGCCCATCCATGTCTGCCAGTTTTCGAAAATTGATTCTTTTGAAAAACGGTATCCCAACGAAACACCTTTAAACAAACCCCAGCGGTTGTTAGCCCCGAAAGCGGAATTGGCATCGGCACGCAAAATGGTCTGAATCAAATAGGTATCCTTATACTTATAGTTCCAGTTTGCAAGGGCGCCCAAATCGCTGTTCTCGCCCGAACCTGACCCAATCCAGTTAATCTGTGACTCGACCGCAGGGTCCTGGATGTTGGTACTTGGAGTACGGTTGCTCTGAATATTCATCCATTCGTAGCCCGACTTATTGGTAATCCAGGAAAATGTACCCGACATTACGTGCTTTTCATTCCTAAATGGCACATCATAAATCAACTGCGATTCTGTTTTAAGTGATGAAGACAGGCTGTTTCCCTCTTCGGCTTTGTTAACAGTCCATGCCAGCCAATCAGATCCAATGGCGTTGTATGGCAAGAAATTATTATCCTTGGTTCCGCTGTATTGAAAAGAAACGGTTTCTTTAAAGACCAACCAGTCGGTAATATTGTATTTTAAACGGAAAGAGTTTTCAAGTGCATTTTGATTTGAGTCTTTTTTCCCTAATCTGGCTACTGCAACTGGGTTATAATAATCAGAACCGTTACCTTGATAGCTATTAATTGGCGTAAAATATTCTCCTGTAAGTTTCCCCTTCGAATCATATTCCATAATACTCATATTGGGGGCTTTTAAATAAGCCATCCTACGAATATTTCTATCTTCATTACCAACTCTAAAACTAATATTTCCATCAGTTTGGTTATTCGAGTAATTAAACTGAACGGTAAACAGCAATTTTTGTGACAAGAAATAGTCGAGGTTTACGCGGGTTGAAAATCGTTTTGCCCCGGTATTAATTGTTGTACCTCCTTCGTTGACATAACTGAATGAAGTAAAATACCTTGTTTTTTCGCCCCCACCCGAGATTTTAAAATAATGGTCGTCGGTAACCGAGTTCTGGGTAATTGCTCCCAGCCAATCGGTGTTGGCCGAATAATTGTAAAAATCAACATAATCCTTGTTGTAGGCAATTTCATTTGGTATGGTAAAAACGCCCTTGCTGTTGTGCCATTGTTCGAGCTGAAGCATCACGTATTCATCACCATTTAACATTGGAATAGCAGCAGGTTGAAAGTTGACACTCTTTTTATACTGATAGTCGAACTGAACTTTCCCCATTCGTCCGCGGTGGGTTTCAATTAACAATACTCCGTCGGCGCCTTTCGAACCGTAAATAGCGGTAGAAGCGGCATCTTTCAGTACTTCGATGGATTTTATATCCTGAAGCGCAATATTGATCATGTTACTGATGTCTTCCTGGTCGGCCGAACTAAGGTCGAAGCTCGAAGAAACATTATCCTGCGGAATACCGTCGATAACAATTAGCGGTTTGTTATTACCCATCGAACTCAAACCACGGATAACGATTTGCGAACCTGAACCCGGGTCACCCGAGGCGCTGATAATATCCAACCCGGATACTTTACCCTGAAGGGCGTCGGCTGCCGAAGTAATACCGGCATCGCGCATTTCAACAAGGTCGATTTTAACACGCGATGAAGCATGGTCGCGATCGTCGATGTTGGTAAGCTGGTTGTCTGATTTGGCTTTGGCAGTAACAGTA
>DAITNH010000070.1:0-19147 GCA_036834745.1 Prolixibacteraceae bacterium | reverse complement strand
AATCATCACTGTTATTGATGGTTTTCCGCCAATGGCCGAACCCAGCGCCAGGAACAGATTGTCAACTTCACCTTTCAACTGGAAAGCCAAATCTTTCACGGCCTGTGCAGAATCGAGTTGAATCACTTCAGCAATTACATTTACACCATTAATTTGCTGTACTTTATTCTTCAGTTCCTGTTTAATTCCTGAAGCAGCTTTGCGTTCAAATTCCTCTATTTGTTTTTGCAGATGACTGTTCTGTGCCAACACATCTTCCACCGATTTTTTTAGGTTTTGGGTATTGTTGAGCAGTACTTTTACTTCCGACAATTCATCCAGATGCTTTTTCACGAATTCTTCGGCACGGTCGGCTGTGATAGCTTCCAGACGGCGAACTCCGGCTGAAATAGCGCTTTCCGAAGTAATGATAAACGAACCGATCTGACCTGTAGCCGGAACGTGTGTTCCTCCGCACAACTCCACCGAATCGCCAAATTTGATTACGCGCACCACATCACCGTATTTTTCGCCGAAAAGCATAATTGCACCCAAATCTTTCGCCTGATCAAAAGCAACCGCCCGGTTTTCTTCGAGCACCAGGTTTTCACGGATCAATTCATTTACGCGTGCCTGAATGCGATCAAGTTCCTCTTTGGTCACTTTCTGGAAATGCGAAAAGTCGAAGCGAAGGTATTCACTGTTAACCAGCGATCCTTTTTGTTCCACGTGCGTACCGAGCACTTCGCGCAAAGCATGATCGAGCAAATGGGTGGCAGTATGGTTGTTCATTGTCAGCTTCCTTTTCCCGTTGTCAACCACCGCGGTGAAAGTCGCGGCAGGATTGTCAGGAAGTTTATTGGCAATGTGAATGGTCAGATTGTTCTCTTTTAGCGTGTCTACAATCTTGGTGCGGTGTCCGTCGGCTAAAATGTATCCTGAATCTCCCACCTGTCCGCCGGATTCGCCGTAAAACGGAGTTTTGTCGAATACCAGATGGTAAAATTCCTTGCCTTTTTGAGTGACTTTGCGGTAGCGCGAAATCTGAACTTCAGTTTCAAGCTCATCGTAACCAACGAATTCAACCTGTTCAATCTTTTTCAGTTCCACCCAATCGTCGGTTTCCTGCGCGGCTGCATTGCGTGAACGGCTTTTCTGTTTTTCCATTTCAGAATTGAAACCGGCTTCGTCAACTGTCATTCCTTTTTCGCGAAGAATCAGACTGGTCAAATCGAAAGGAAAACCAAAAGTATCGTAAAGTGTGAAGGCATCTTCGCCGCCCACTTCTGTTTTACCGGCCAGTTTGGCTTTGGCAACCAACTCATCTAACAGGCGGATTCCTGTTTCCAGTGTCCGGAGAAACGATTCTTCCTCCTCGCGGATCACATTTTCAATCAATCCCTGCTGCGACACTAATTCGGGGAACGCATCGCCCATCTGTTCTTTCAGCACTTCAACGAGTTTCCAAATAAATGGCTCTTTGAAATCGAGAAAAGTATATCCATAACGAACCGCACGGCGCAAAATCCGTCGGATCACATATCCTGCTTTGTTGTTTGATGGCAACTGACCATCGGCAATAGAGAATGAAATGGCGCGCAAATGGTCGGCAATTACCCGCATCGCAATGTCTGCCTGAAGGTTTTCACCGTATTTTTTATTGCTCAGACTGGCAATTTTTTCAATCGTAGTCTGAAATACATCGGTATCGTAATTTGATTTTTTGTTCTGTACAACCATGCACAAACGTTCGAAACCCATTCCGGTATCAACATGTTTGTCGGGAAGTTCTTCCAAACGTCCGTCGGCTTTACGGTTAAACTGAATAAAAACGAGGTTCCATATTTCGATCACCAGCGGATTGTCCTTGTTCACATGATCGCGTCCGGGGCTTTTAGCACGCTCTTCATCGTCGCGCAAATCAACATGAATTTCGGAACAGGGACCACAAGGACCGGTATCGCCCATTTCCCAGAAATTATCTTTCTTGCTGCCGTTGATGATCCGGTCGGCAGGTAAATATTTACGCCACAATTCAAAGGCTTCGTCGTCACGTTCCAGTTTGTCGTCGTCGCTTCCTTCAAAAACAGAAGCATACATGCGGTCAGCAGGAATTTTGAGTACATCGTGCAGCAATTCCCAGGCCCAGTTGATGGCATCTTCCTTGAAATAATCACCAAACGACCAGTTTCCAAGCATTTCAAACATGGTATGGTGGTAGGTATCATGACCAACTTCTTCCAAATCGTTGTGCTTGCCTGAAACCCTCAAACACTTTTGGGTATCGGCCACGCGTAAACTTTTAGCTGGCTGATTTCCAAGGAAAATATCCTTGAACTGGTTCATCCCGGCATTGGTAAACATCAATGTCGGATCATTTTTCACGACCATCGGAGCAGAACTCACAATCTGATGCTCTTTCCCGGCGAAAAAATCTAAAAACGCTTTCCTGATTTCTTTGGAATTCATCTATATCTGTATTTTTTTCAACTTTAAAATCTGTTAAAAATTCCCAATTAATTGAAGCCCACCATTTTTTTTGATTGAAAACATTAGCTTTGCAGGCTGTTTAAACTGGAATTTTCGAAACCGTGCAAAGTTAGATTTTTTACTTAAATTTGTTCGAACTCGAAAAATAAATTCCATAAACCCTGTTTTATGGCGAAAGTCAAGTACAAATTTAATGCTCACACACTTAGCTACGACAAGATCGTCATTAGCTTCAAAACAAAAATCAAGCGGTTTTTAGCCTTGTTTTCAACCACACTGGTAAGTTCGGTGTTGATTGCAATTGGCATTCTGCAATTTTACGAATCTCCCCGAATGCGCTCTCTCAATAAAGAAAACGAACGACTTGAAACTCAATATGAGTTGCTGTACAAGGATTTGACCAATGTTGAAAAAGTACTCGATGAAATTGAACAGCGTGACAATAATTTATACCGCGTAATATTCGAGAGCGATCCAATTCCTTCAACCATCCGAAAAGCCGGATTTGGCGGGGTAAACAAGTATTCGCGGCTCGAATCGTTCGACAATTCGGAACTGGTTATCAAAACTGCTGAAAAACTTGACATTCTATCGAAGCAGGCATATATTCAGGCCAAATCATACGATGAGGTGATGAACATGGCGCTCAACAAGGAAAAACTGGTAGCAAGTATGCCGGCCATTATGCCAATTTCAAATAAAACACTAAAAAGTACGGCTTCCGGTTGGGGATACAGAATACATCCAATCTATAAAATCAAGCAGTTTCACTATGGGATGGACTTTACCGCTCAAATCGGCACCAAGGTTTATGCTACCGGCGATGGAATTGTGAAAGATGTGCAGACCATTGGCAGCGGATACGGAAAATGGGTTTTGATTGATCACGGTTTTGACTATGAAACCCTTTACGCCCACATGAGCGGGTTCAATGTTAGAATCGGGGAACATGTTAAGCGTGGCGCTGTTATTGGTTATGTCGGAAATTCAGGAACATCAACAGCACCCCATCTGCACTACGAAGTGCACAAAAACGGAACTCCGGTTAATCCTCAACACTATTATTTCAAAGACTTAAATGCCCAGGAATACGAAAAAATGGTCACCATTTCATCGAATATAGGTCAAACTTTCGACTAAAAATAAATACTGTGCCATACAAAAAGCCCAAAATTGAGAAGGTATTTTATTCAATCGGTGAAGTCGCCGATTTGTTTGGAGTGAACACATCCAAGATTCGTTTCTGGGAAAATGAGTTTGACATCCTGAAGCCGCACAAAAACAACAAAGGCAACCGGATGTTTACCCCCGAAGACATCGAAAACCTGAAACTCATTAACCACTTGCTGAAAGAAAGGGGCATGACCATTAAGGGAGCACAGAAAAAACTAAAAGAAAACAAAGAGGATACACTTCAGAATTTCGAAGTGGTAAGCCGCCTTCAGGAAATAAGGCAAATGCTCGTTGAGATAAAAGACGAGATGTGATGAAAATAAAACATATTACCCAATTCATTGAATCCATTGCCCCGCTTTCATTTCAGGAATCGTACGATAATTCCGGGCTGATTATCGGACATCCTGATGATGAAATTTCAGGGATTCTGATTACACTTGACATTACCGAAGAAATTGTGGATGAAGCGATCAGCAAGAAATTAAACTTGATTATTGCACATCATCCGATCATTTTTATCGGGCTGAAAAAGCTGAACGGGAAAAACTACATCGAACGTTGCGTGGCAAAAGCAATCAAAAACGACATCGCCATTTACGCGGCTCACACCAATCTGGATGGCGTTTTCGGTGGCGTGAACAGCAAAATCTGCGAGAAACTTCAGTTGCAAAATTGCCGGATGCTGATTCCAATGCAAAACTTCCTGAAAAAATTGGTCACATTTGTGCCAACCGATCATGCAGAAAAAGTAAGAAATGCGATGTTTGATGCAGGAGCCGGAAACATTGGCAATTATGACTCGTGCAGTTTTAACCAATCAGGATTGGGCAGTTTCAAGGGAAACGATGAAACCAATCCGTTTGTTGGCGAGAAAAATCAGCCTCATTTTGAGGAAGAAACGCGCATTGAAACCATTTTTCCAAAACATCTTCAGCACAAAGTGATTCAGTCGCTCCTGAATGCGCACCCGTACGAAGAAGTGGCCTACGATATTTATCCGCTCGACAATGAATTTACACAAGGCGGAACCGGAATGATCGGCGAGCTTGTGGAACCAATGGAAGAACTGAATTTTCTGCAAAGCCTGAAAGAAATATTTAATTGTCAGGTAATAAAACATACGCAGCTTTTGGGGAAACCTATCAGTAAAGTGGCGGTTTGCGGTGGCTCCGGAAGTAGTTTCCTGAACAAGGCAATTGCACAGAACGCCGACATTTTTATTTCAGGAGACTTCAAATACCACCAGTTTTTTGATGCCGAAAAACAAATTATTATTGCAGATATAGGGCATTATGAAAGTGAACAATTCACTAAAGAAGTTTTTTATGAATTACTTACAAAAAAATTCCCTAAATTTGCCCTCCATTTGTCGGAAATAAGCACAAATCCGGTAAATTATCTGATTTAAAAATAGTTAAACAATTATAAGTATGAACACTCAGTACGTTAGAGACGAAAATAAAAGTGTGCCAATCAGTTCAAAGCTCAGAGCGCTTTTTGAATTGCAAAACGTTGTTTCTGAAATCGACAAATTCAAAACACTCAGAGGCGAATTACCACTGGAAGTTCAGGATTTGGAAGACGAAATTACCGGTTTAAAAACCCGCGTAAGCAACTATGAAGACGACACCAAAGATCTGGAAACGGCAATTAACAACAAAAAAACAGCAATTAAAGAATCAGAATTACTGATCGCAAAATACACCGAACAGCAAAACAATGTTCGTAACAACCGAGAATTCGATTCTTTGAGCAAGGAAATTGAATTTCAAAAGCTTGAAATCGAATTGTCGGAAAAACGCATCCGTGAATTCACCATCGAGCTCAACAGTAAAAAAGAATCGATCGGATCATCGGCAACGCTGCTAAAAGAACGCCTCGAAGATTTAGATCGCAAACAACGCGAACTGGAAGAAATTACCGCTGAGACACAAATTGAAGAAGAAAGGCTAAAAGCCAAAACCGAAAAGATTGAAAGCAACATTGAAGCACGTTTGCTGATGGCTTTCAAACGTATCCGCAAAAATGCCCGCAACGGACTTGCTGTTGTGACAGTTCAGCGTGATGCATGCGGTGGTTGCTTTAACAAAATTCCACCACAGCGCCAAATGGACATCGCATCTCGCAAAAAGGTTATTGTTTGCGAATATTGCGGACGCATTCTGGTGGATAAAGATATCCTGGATTCGATTGAAACAGTAGAATAAACAATATTAAAATACACTGAAAAAGTCGGCTTCCTGTCGGCTTTTTTTATTTATTTTGGGTATCAGTCATTCCATTTACAATGAACACAAAATACACCTGGAAAAATCTTTTCTTTTACACTTCAGTTTTCCTGTTTGCAGTATCGCTGCCGTTTTCAGAATTCATGATCAGTTTAAGTTCAGGTCTTCTCGTAATAAGTTGTATTGTGACAGGCGGTTTTCAGGAAAAGTTTAACAAGCTTAAAAACCAGCCGGCAGCCCTGCTGATTATTTCAGTTTTCTTTGTGTATGTTATTGGCGTAATTTTCACCCGGAATATGCCGCTGGCCTTGTATGAACTACAAAAAACTGCTTTTATTCTGGTTGTCCCGCTTTGCATAGCAATCGGTCCGCCCATTGGTTATACAATGTTCCGGAAGGTTTTACTTGCGTTTATGGCTGCTCTGAACCTGGCTTCCGCCATCGCAATTTTCAGGTTGATTTTCAGAGAGCAGTTTGGCATTCACGATATTTGGGAAATCCTGTTTGTTTCGCACATCGGATTCAGTTTTCAATTGCTGCTTGGCATCTCGATTCTTATCAACGAACGGTATAACCAAAAGCCCATCGGTAAAAATTTACGGTACATAATGATTGCCGACATTCTGTATTTACTTGTTTTCCTGTTTCTCCTGAAATCGCTCACAGGACTGGCAACTTTTGCGGTGCTTCTTGTCATCCACCTGTTTTTTGTGATCAGGAAAATAAAAATCAGGAAGTGGAAACTATTTGCTTCGATTATGCTGCCTGCCATGATTTTAGGTGGATTTTTCTACCTCGGATCGTGCGTTTACCGTTTTTACGACACAGCACCAATTGACCCGGCGCAATTACCGGAAAGGACACAAAACGGAAACCTGTACAAACACGACCTTAACGATAAAATGCTCGAAAATGGCAATTATGTCGGTTTGTACCTCAGCTGGGACGAGCTGAAAGAAAGTTGGGCGAAACGATCGTTAATGGCCTTTGATCAAAATGGCCCAAATGGATTTCATGTTTCTGCTACCCTGATCCGTTACCTTACTTCAAAAGGCCTGACAAAAGACTCTGTTGGGTTGTCAAAACTAACTCAAGAAGACATTCATTTTATTGAAAAAGGAATTGCCAATCATATTTACACCAAACGCTTTTTTTCACTTTATCCGCGCATTTATCAAACAATTTGGGAATTGGATGTTTATTTTAAAACCGGCGATCCAAATCTGAAATCGTTGGCTCAACGGATTGAATTTGTAAAAGCTGCGACAACCATTGTCCGCGAACATCCGCTTTTTGGTGTTGGCACCGGAAACTGGAAACAGGAATTTATTAATGCCTACCAGAAAAATCAATCGAAACTCGATCCGCAACATTATGGAAGTTCACACAACCAATACCTGAATTACCTGGTAAAATTCGGTATTCTTGGATTTCTCTGGGTAATATTCGCATGGACCTATCCATTGTTCCTGACAAACAAACAGCAATATTATCCGGCAGTAATGTTGCTGCTCATTCTGGGCATCGCCAATTTTTCCGACTCGAACCTTGAAGCACACATGGGCATCAGTTTCTTTATTTTCTTTTACAGCTTGTTCCTGTTCAGCGAAACGCAACAAACAGCGCTTAAACAATGAAGATCAGTCTCATCATTTCCACTTACAACAAGCCGGAGTACTTGTTCCATTGCCTGAAAAGCATCACTGAATTAAAAGAATTTCCGGATGAAATTATTGTGGCCGATGATGGTTCAGGAAAAGAGACAGCGGAACTGATCGGGAAATTCAGGATACAACTGTCCGTTCTGCTAATTCATGTTCGGCAGGAAGACCAGGGATTTCGACTTTCCCGAAGCCGAAACAACGCGATTATAAAATCGTCAGGAGATTACCTTATTTTCATTGATGATGACATAATTCTGCACCCGGCCTTTATAAGCGACCATCGTCGATTCGCCAAATCGAACTGTTTTTATTGTGGAAGCAGGGTCATTCTTGATGTTGAAAAAACGGCCAAAACGATGAAAAACGGCTCGTATAAATTTCCAATATGGGCAACCGGACTTAAGTCACGGGGAAATGCCATCCGCATCCCTTTTCTTCATAAAATCATAACAGGCCCCGGTTACACCTACAAAAGGTTAAGAGGATGCCATATGGCATTCTGGAAAGAAGATCTGCTTAGAATTAACGGTTTCGATGAACGATATACCAGTTGGGGGCGCGAAGATTCGGACATTGCAATGCGAATGATGCATTCAGGAGTAAAACGCATTAATTTGAAATGGGCGGCAATTTGCTATCATTTGTACCACCCAATAAAACAAACAAGCTCGAACAACGACAAAATACTGTTTGAGGTAATCCGAAATAAAACGATCCGTTCGCAAATCGGGTTTGACCAGCACACGGAAGTTTCTGTTATTGATTAATGAGCAACGGTGTATTTACCCGTTCCCCTGCATAATTTTCCATCTGAAGTGATTCCTTCCACAACAACCTGCACCTCACCTGTTTGGTCGCTGTTGTAAAAGGAAATACTTGCCTTTCCCAGAGAGTCAGTTCGTACGATTGGATTCCAGTAAAGTGTACTTCTGAAGTCATTTTTCATTTCCTAAGGCAACTGAGATTCATAATTGGGAGAATAAAACTTACGGATTAGCCAGGGTTAACCCTTCGGCTTGTGGAGCCGGAAGGTCAACATTCAGTTCAATTTTACCAGCGATGATTACCTTCGCGGTGTATTTACGACCCTTCTGCGGTTGAATCACAAAACTTCCCATTCCCTTGAAATAACTTTTGAAATCAACCACCTCATTCCCCAAATCATCAACAATTTTGCCAGCTACATCCAATCCTTTCCCGTTTTTATCATTGGCTTTAAAAGCCATTTTGCTTTTCTGGTTGGCAATAAAAGTTCCTCCTTCAGGAAAAAACTGAAAATCAACTTCATTCTGATTTAAAGAACTGGAAACCTGACCAATCACCTTATCACTCAGATTCCAGATTACAATATTTTGACGAAAAAACCAGTTCTCGTCAAAATTTCGCATCCAGTTGGTATAGGCTCTCATCTGATAGACCCCGCTGGAAATGGTATCTTCAAGGTGGAAATCGCCATAAGCCAGTCCGGTTTGAGCCCAATACATTTTCTTCTGAAGAACAGTTCCTGAAGAATTCAACAGCTCAACATACAAATTACAATCGGGAATTGGAGAATTCAGTAAGTAGGCTTTAAACCAGATATCATCGTTGGCCCAATAAGAAGGCCTGTCAAGATGCAGGTATATTTTCTCCTGTGGGAATTGGAGATTATACATATTTGCCTTTGCAAGCATTTGCTTATCACTGTTCGTAGGAAAAGGAGCAGGGTAAAATGCCTGAAAAACGAAAATCGACAGAAAAACACAAAGTAGGTAGAATAAGGAATTCAATTTTTCCATGTGAATCATGCTCGTTACTTGTAATCATTTTTCAACTTGAAACTTGAAATATATTATTCTAAGACGTGTTGGTCATCATTGTCAGGTTGCACATCAATAACTATTGCATATATCTGAATATCAATTTTATATATCATTACAGTTTTGTTTGATACAATAACCACCGCACTAAGTTTTTGATACAACTGCAATTTAAATAAAAAACCTTAAAATTTGCCACTAACTGCCTGATTCCTCATTTTAAGATAATCAGCAGCATAAGGAGTACTTCCATATAAAACCATGGCATAATAATTTTTAATTATATCTCCTTGCTGCTCCCTGTTAAAATCAGCAAGGTTTTTACTTGCCAGATCGGCTTCATTATAATCATATGCTTTTTTGCCAAGGGTTGCCTGTGCATGTAAAGCTTCACCCATGTATTGCAGTCCAACATTTGTATATTGTGCAACATGTGTCAATTCATGGATAAGCCATCTCATATCTGCGTTCCCTGGCGCTGCGCTGATTTTTTTACTAAAATTGATGGTACTTGCAGTGGTTACGCCCATTCCTGCAGAACCACTAAACCATGCTCCTATTTTAGCAATCAATGACTTTTCATCAATGCGAACCTGCCAATAGCTGATACTTCCGGCAAATACCTTTCTGGCTTCAGCTATTTCTATACCTGTTAAACTTCTTGTGCTCCATTTTAATAAATTCATTGCCAATGTCCACAACTCTCCTACACCGATCAGATCAAGAATCTTAGCTACAAATCTGCCTATCCACGCAAGGCCTCCTAAAAATCCATCCCATATCCATTTAGAAATTCCAGTTATACCTTTCCATCCCCAAATTACTAAACCTTCAAGGCCTTTCCATCCCCAGACGAAAAAACCCTTTATTCCTTTGCCAAGCCAGGAAAAAGCTTCTGCAAGGCCATCCCAAAAACCACTAAAATCTCCATGTAACAGTTTATATGCCCATTTAGCACCACCTTTAATTCCCTTCCATATCCAGTTAAAAAGACCTTCAACTCCTTGGTACGCCCAAGAAAACAATCCTTTTACACCATCCCAAACGTGTCCCAATCCAGCTGTAATGCCAGTCCATATCCAGTTTAAGGTACCTAAAACCCCACTGCCCACATGTTTTAATAAACTCCAAACTCTTGAAGGCAACCATGTAACCAGATCCCATATCCAGGCTCCTGCCGATTTAAAAACGTCCAGCCCCCAGCCTGCAACCGATTTAATACCACCTGCAACTGCACTCCCAATACTCTTTATTCCTCCCCAAACAGTTCCCCAAAATCCCCTTTGCATTTGCAATCCGGTTGACTGCTGAACAAGATTTTTATTTTTACGATCAACGTTACTTTGCTGCACCACATGAGTCAGCTCATGTGCCATTAGTTTTTTCCCTTCACCTGATTCTGTATTGTATTGTCCTTCATTAAACACAACATCATTACCCAATGTGTAGGCTTTTGCATTCAGTTCTTTTGCCGAATCGGTTGCCTCTTTCCCCGTATGTACCTTTACATCACTGAAATCATAGCCCATTCTTGAAGAAAAGAAAGCGTTGGTCTGGGCAGGCAGTGGATTACCCTTGCCTTGCAATGAACTTATATAAGTGCCCGAAGTGGCCTGTGAAGAAGTGGCTGATTCTTTGCGTTGCAATTTCCGTTCCTCTTTTTTCTCCTCTTCCTTCTCTTCTTTCTTCATTACTTTATCTTCTTCCTTTTTCTCCTCCTTTTTCTGAACCTTATCTTCCTCATCCGGATTCTGAGCCTTATTCTGGACTTTATCTTTTTCTTCTTCAGATTTCAGTTGTACTTTATTGTCTTCCTCTTTTTTATCGTCCATCCGATGTATTTGGGCAGTCTCGTTTACTGAACCGGAAGCTTTACGCTGAACAGTTTGCTCAGCAGTCATACCATTTGATGTTTTAAAGAAAGGATCGTGCGAAGTCTCACCAAAGAACGATTGCTCTTGTTGCTTGTCTTTATTAAAAGATGCTGCCTCCCTGCTGGCAGGGTGACGGCGAACGCGGCGGTATATGGTAGGTTTCATGATTTATTTTTAAGCTTTGATATTTCAATTAACAGATATCTGTTTATTTACTGTTTACTTCTGAATGCTATTTCTATTTTGGCTATTTCAGATGTTTCATCTGCATCAGCCTTAAAGTTTATCTTTTCTGCTATTTTAAAATCAAGCCAGTTCATGTTTGCAAATGCCCCAGGCTGTGCATTTACTGCTTTGGTTTTAGCCGCAGCAATAGCCCAATTTCGTAATCCGGTTTGTTTGGTATTAAATGCATTTTCTACCTCGCTGTAAGCCGCATCTGTTTTAATGTTATAAAATGCCCGTCCAGCAGAAAATGCAATCCACGTGGTTATTTCATCAGAAATTCTATACAATTCTTCTTTCTTCGAGTTTTCTCTTTCCTTTTCAGTGAATATCTTTTCCAGTTCACTCACCTTTGCATCATCAAGCAATCTAATACTTTTCTCATGTATCTTGTCCTGATTTTTGAACTGAGCAAATGTGAGATCCGACTTTTTAGCTTCATCTTTTAGTTTGTCAAGGTCTAAAGTC
The DNA here is from genome assembly GCA_036834745.1 of Prolixibacteraceae bacterium. GTDB lineage: Bacteria > Bacteroidota > Bacteroidia > Bacteroidales > Prolixibacteraceae > Aquipluma. The sequence continues at coordinate 7,244 of DAITNH010000070.1, read as the reverse complement.
ACTGTTCCACCTAGTTTGCCTAATTCATAATCGGCATAATCTCCTACAGTAAAGGTTATGGTATCAGTAACAATTCTTTTATCATCTTCCCAAACGTCTCCTTTTTTCTTCATGGTATAAGCTTCACAGGAAATGCTTGTAGGTATTTTTGATTCAGCTTCCGTTATTTGCTCCAAATAAGGCAATGCTGTAGCAAAATCAGCTATTTTTGGAAACTTATCTTTATCAGCAGCAGTTACCTTTTTCACATTCTGATTACCTGAGGCAGTTACTTTATAACGAACTACTGCACCTATATTAAATGCTGCTTTTACCTTACTTTCCACTTTTTCTTCGTGTTCATGATTGGCCGTCCTAGATAATGCTGTCATATTATTCCATTTTCCTGGTCCGCCCAGATTATCATTAATCAAATGTCCTCTTATATAATAACTGCCACCACCTTTTTGCCTGAAATCTATTTTATCGTATACTGCATGTTTGGCGCTTGTATCAGGGCCTGAGCCATTTCCTTTAACCTTCGGTGTATTCCATATCAACCTAGCCTCCTGGGTTGTTGCGAAATCATTGGTATTGGCGCCAGCCGGAACAACAATCTCGTTATCCTTCGGCTTGTCTTTTGCAAGACCAAATAACGGAATTGATAGAGTGGCCAGCTTAGTCAGCAATGTGTCAACTGCCATTTTTTTATTTGTTTCTTTTGCTTTATCATCAGCTCCGTCATATTCAGCAATTTTTTTCTTTTTTTCTGTTTCGATATTGCCTGCTACAACTTTCGCTTCTGTTATAACTTCTGATTTCGTTTTCCCGGTAACAGGATCTACTTCAGACTCCTGGGCATCCTTTTTTAATTGGTCCAGATAACTATTTAAGAAATTAGTGTAAGAAGTTGGATCGCTTTTTATTATCAATACCGCACTTTCCCCCTGCCCCTGGAAAAATAATTCATGGCGCTTGCCATCGGCTGCTGTAAATTCTTTGGTTAATCCCAGCCAGCCCAAAACTGCACTCACAGCTTTCTTGCCGGCACCAACTACCGCCTGTTTCCCTTTCTCCACCATCGCAGTAGCTTTATCTTCCAGATTTAAAGCCCCTTCAACAAATTTTCCAACCAAAGAATACGCTTTCATTATTACCCAATCCAATGCTTTTTCAACCCGCTTCTGAATCCGTGTAATTATCTCCCTTATTTTAGCGAAAATATTATTGAGATGAAGCAACGCGGCAAGGAAACCAATGATTACTGAAATGGATTTAGCCAATGCTTTTTCAATCATTGCTGCAGCACTTTCTACTGCTCCTGATGCAATATTCATAACGGCACTCAATATGGTATCCAGCAGTTCAATAATCCGGGCTTTGAATCTTATCAGCATCATCAGGAAATCATAAATTGCCATACATACCTTAATAAATGCACCAATCGGGTTGAGCAGGCTCAGAATGAATACCAATGCTGCCTCGATGATACTTTTCTGGATGAACGATTTGATGGCATCCCAAACCAGTTCTTTAAAATCATTGAGCTTTTCAACAATCATATCCCAAATTACGCCAAGTCCTTCGTTGTAAACCCGATAAATCAGACCACCTGCTTTTTCCAGCAGCGAAACTTTTCGTTCACCCAGCATGGCTACCGCTCTTTCCTTTATGTGAACTTTGGTGATACCCATCACCTGAAGCGCAAGGCTGAATATGGCCGAAGCATCAAATTTTTTTGGTAGCTCTATCCCTTTAATTCCCAGGTTTGTAGCCAGCCATTCCATCAATCCAATTTCAAGATATTCAGTAAACTTATTCTTGAAATTATCAAAGCCGGTTCTAAATGCTTTGCCCAAATTTTCGAAGAACCCGGATGGGCTGCTGAGTATAACACCTATAATTGAAGCCAGTCTTGCCAATATGGTGGCAAACAAATTGGTAAGGTCCTTAATAACCTGCCATACTTTTTTCAGGAACCCAATGGCTTTGTCAACCAGTCCCTTGTTGGCTTCTTTAAGTTCGCCAATACGGTCGTCGAGTTTCTTTACATTTTCAACGTATTTTTTAGCAAGACCATCAATTAATCCATCCCTTTTATCATTTACACTTTGCTCCAGCGCATCAAATTTATCCTGAATGCTTTCCGCGGCTTCCTTTCCAACATCCTTTAAATCTTTAGGAAGTTTACTCACATATTCATCAATTTCTTTTTTACCATTAGTTATGGCTTGTTTCGCTTCATTTAATCTGGTGGTTACAACATTGGCTACTTCAGTTATCACTTCATCCATTTTCTTCAGATACAATTCTCTACCGTCTGAATAAAACCGGTTCACATCATCGGGCATACCAAACAATTTGTCTTTTGCCCACCGCAAACCACCCCAAAAACCTGAATAACGCCTTCTTTTGTATTCGCGCATTTTCAGATCTACGTAATTCTCAAATTGCACCCTTGCTGCTTCTGCGCCTTCATCAAAAATTCTACCGGATTCGGTGTCGGCTTCAGTTAATGCTTTATTTACAGTGGTTTCTACATTAGTATATATGCTCTCAATATAGTTGGCTACATCGGCTCTGCTTTTCTCATCTGTTTGTTTGGCAGTTTGCTGTTGCGCAACTGAAGCTTCGAAGTTTTTACCTCTTGCTCCATGCATACCGCCCATGGTTTGCACTGATTTCTCATTTACATCTGCTTTAGCTTCTTTTATAGTCAGGCCTTCTTCTTTCCTGTATTCAACTGGTTTTTCGATGGCGTCCTTCTGGGCATTTTTCTTTTCATCTAAGGCTGCGGTGAAAGTTGGCTCATTACTGCTGGCTAACTGTTCTTCCGTTACATTGTTTGCCTTCATATCTTCATCAAGAGACTGGCTTTGTTGCTCCATGGATATTTCACCATCCAGCTTGTTTTTAGGTGCTGCGTTTTTTGCTCCTGAAATACCGGGCAATGGTCCCTTTGGGGTTGGAGGCAATGAAACGGGTTGTTTATTATCAGCACCATTAACTTGTAAAGGCTGTTGAACTACATTATTGACTGGTCCGGTTGTGTTTTGCTTTTCACTGGAGACTTTTTCACCCATTGCGCTTTTTACGCCTTCTATTTTATTATTCTCCTTGAACTCGGTTGCTTCTTCCAGATTTTTGGGTGTAATGGATTCAATTTTTCTCAACAGGTCTGCTTTAAAGGCAGCTGCATCAAACGGCTTATCTTCTTTTGCAGCTTCACCCAATCCATCTGTTTTTCTGTTCTGCGCTTTACTTTCCGCTTCTTTTGGAACAGCTTCGGCGCTATTTTGTGCATCTGCAGATTTTTTTTCTGCATCTTCGTGCTGTTTCTGACCTTTGGCTATTTCGCTGGTTTTCTTTACCACTTTTTGAAAAGCAGGGTCTTCGTCAGGTGTAGATGGTGATTTTTTAGGATTAGGCCTGACTGGTTTAATGATAATGCTTTCCTTATCTTTTGCTTTTAGTTTTGCTTTTTTAAGTTTTTTACCGTCTCCTTTTTTATCCGTCTTTTTAGTCTCTTCTTTACCCACTTCCCGTTTTTTATCTTTTGATCCGATTTCCGGTGATGGACTTTTGGTGTCTTTCGCAGGGTTCTCTTCTTTTGCCTTATTTTCTTTCACCACAGCCAAAATCTGACTTATCAGCGTATTGCTACCGCCAATATCATTGCCATCAGCAGCAGTTGAGCGAATGCCTCTCTGCTTTAGTGATTTGGATACCTGATCAGAAAGCAATACCGCGCCATCTTCACTTTCCGGATCAAAAGCGGATGGGATAATGCCAATGTATTTGTCTTTGGTAAATGCTTTAATGCCTGCAGCCCTGCATAAAGAGGCTACTTCGTTATCAGTAAAAATCCGGATATCAGCGAGATTGGTCTTATAGTAGTCTTCCAGGTAATCTTTAGCTTCTTGTGGCAATTGGTGTCCGCCAGATTTGGCTGAAAAATCAATTTGTGAAAGCAAACTTTCATCGATAATTCTTCTTTGTAAAAGAACCTGATCCGTGTTTAGATTTTTAACAGGAACAGAATTTAAAGCAGGTTTTATTTCTTTTCGGGCAACTGCATTTTTCGGGTGGTTTGATTTGGGTTGGATTGGACTGGCGCCCTGTTGGATGGTATGTGTTAACTCATGGGCGAGCAAAGTCCCGCCACTCTCGGTTTGAGGTGAGAATTTTCCTTCATTGAAATAGATGTCATTCCCATGTGCAAAAGCCTGCGCATGAATATTGCTGCTCATGGCCTGAGCTGTCGAACCGGTGTGTATACGCACACCGCTGAAGTCGGCATTAAACCGGCTTTCCATAAATTCACGGGTATCGCCTGGCAACGCACTGCCAGACCCTTTGGATGATAATAAGGATTGTTCGAATGGAATGGATTCGCGTGGAGGACTCCTGCCGCTACGCTGAATAATATCTGAATGATATGTACCCGATTTTTTTCTGCTGATAGTTTCTGTCGTGCCACCGCTATCCGAATAGGAATCGCTAAATCCGGAATCAAGACTTTCGTCAGACATGCGGTAAATGGTCGAAATATGTTTAGCCTGAACTTCTTCTTTATCCTTTTCTTTACGGCTAATTTTGCGAAGTACAGGTGTCTCAATCTTAGGCTTAATTTCTTCTTCCTCTTTTTTATCTAATTTTTCTTCGCTGCTGGCAGAAATAGATGTTATTGCCGGATCGGGCATACGCATTACCGTTTCGGCAACTGCATCTGCTTCTTTTTCCTGCGGATCGTCGGGGCTACTTACTGTTAATTTGGCCTGAACGGGTGCATTAAAAAAGGATGGACGTTCGTTACTGCCAAAAAATGACTCTTCCTCCGCCTTTCTGAAAAAGGATTGCTGTTGTGCTTTTTGTTGAACAACAGTTACGGGTTGGTTTGTCTTTTCAGCAGTTGAAGACATGATCCGGGTTATGTGCTAGATATACTCAAGAAATCCTTTATTTATCTTTGCAATTTTTCTGGTATTATTAAAAACCCCAATTCCATTGCTGCTTCCGGCAGGATCGCTATTTCCTTCAATGGTATGAATAAATCCTCCTTCAACCCTGTTGATTATCCCGGTATGCCCATGAGTACCGCCAGTATTAATGATAAATATTTGTCCGGGTTTTATTAGCGATGGATTATTCATTGCATCTGCTGCAAGTATTTTTTTTGCGGGTGAACTGTTCCAATGAGTCATACAATGTCCGGTTTTGACCAGTGGGTTTCCCCTGCCATTATTCTCGGTCGCTTTCTGAAAACACCAATAAATAAAGGCGGCACACCAGAATTGTCCACCGCCTAAACCAACACTGGCAAGGTATTCTTCAACCTTTTTGCCTTTGTTGCTGCCGGGAGGATCTTCCATAACACCTATCTGTGAAATGGCGGTATTTAATGCTGCTGTTAAAAGCAAATTTGAGGAATCTGCAACAACAGACATTGTTTGACTGCCAAATAAAACAGACCACGTAACCGAGCCAACTTTGCCATCAATCTCCAGCGCATTGCCGTTTTGATCGCGGTGTGTTGCCTGAAATAATTTAACCGCATTGATTGTTTTTGGACCAAATATGCCAATCACTTCCACAGGCCCACAACCTGATTCATTCAGCTTTTGCTGTATGGCTTTGACGATTGCTGCATCTGTTTCACCAGGTTTTATTATTCTGTTCGGATAATTCATAATTCTTAAGTTTTTTAGATGTATAACTAGACCCATTCGGTTTTTAATAAGTTGGTCATCCACGGCAGTTTTATCATCGACATACTCCATGGTAATTGTTGTAACAGCATATCAAAAGGCTTTTGTTCGACCTGGAGCAACCATTCGTTATTCATACTGCTTAGCTTACCGCTTCGCTTAAAAAATGACTCTCTCAAACCGTCGATGGAGGTATTTTTAAGTACCGACCAGTATTCAATTAAAGACAGAAGCATTTCGTCAACCTCTTTCATTTGGCGGGTTGATATTTTGGTTTTCGTCTTCACCGGAAATTCGATATCTAAACCGCACAGTATTTTTGGGAGCACTAATTCGTACTCAGTAATTTTTGCATTACCCGTTACGCAGTATTGAATAATCAATGTGGCCAAGTCAGGATTTAGAATTGCTCCATCTTTCTCTAATCCTAATTGTTTAAATAGGGCAGGGATGAAGGCGGCAAAAATTACCGCTCCGGCATTATCAATGTAAATACCTTCCTGAAGTTCGGCCACCAAATTGTTTTTATTTTTTTTCGTAGTATCCGGGTTGGTTAGCCTATCAATTAGTTTATTGTATTGAAGTCTGTTTTCTTTTTGGGCGATCTCAGCGATCTCCTTTTCTTCCTGATTTTGCTCTGTTATAAATTTTATTTCATTTACCGAAAGATGTTGCTTTTTACTTCCTTTTTTTTGCCTTTTTATCTCCTGAATTAAAAGCTTTTGCCAGGCATATTTAACAGGGTTAGCTACAGTCTCAATTTTTTCGGTAGCTGTTGGTTTTAATATTTTTGCAGAAACTTTACTTTTCATCACTTCTTCGTGGAGATACTGTAACAACACTTCGATATTGATGATCCCTTCATTTTCAATCATCATGGTTAATATAAAACCGTAAACTGCTTTTGTAATTGGTTTTTGATTTGTAGATGAGATGTTGTTTACAATTACTTCTTTGAAAAATGATTCAGTGTGACTGATAATCTCAACTTCCTGTTTGTAAATGTTTTTCAGCAATTGAAAAAAAAGTTCTTGTGGTACATGATATAAGATTCTTTTAATCTGGCTTATTGATGCTGTTTGCTTTAATCTTTCACCGATGGATTTAGCCCGTAACGGCGTCATTTCTTCCCTGATCCAATTTTGCAAAACAGTCTCAAAATCTTCTGCTATCATCGCTTTTCCCCACCAGGGTAAGTATCCATTTTCAAAATAATAGAGTATGAGCTCATCCAGTTTCCAGGCTATGGTTAGACTTTTGCTGCCGGCTTCTTCAGTAAACTTTGGTTTATAGTTACTCAATTTTTGCTTCAGGCTAAAAATCAATTCATCTCTGATTTTTTGTTGCCAGTCATTTTTATTGGCAGTTGCTTCAATTTCAAGCTTATCAATGGTGAAGTAATGATCATCCAGTTCTAATAAATCAAGCTGCTGTTCAATTTCAGGAATTAAATTAAAATTACACCAGTCGCCCACTTCTTTTTGTAAGGCAAAACTATCCGCATTTCCATTGTATTGAAATTGTAGCGTTTGTTTGCGGATGGTATGTAGTGAGCGG
>DAITNH010000069.1:0-19549 GCA_036834745.1 Prolixibacteraceae bacterium | reverse complement strand
AGGGTAGTTAATTCAGTAAAAATCCAGACAACGGCAATGTGATTGGCCAGATAAGCAGCACCAATTGAGGTAATCAGCAGAACTATTGCCGCAAAATATACACTTCTGGATTGGGGCGATTCGTCGTGGCGATTGATATACAAATAACTGTGAAACAATGCCGGGAGTCCAACAACCGTTAAGGTGATCAGGAATAATAGGCCCAACGAATCGGAGGTAAAATACTCCAGTTCAGTATTCCTGAAGTTTGAGCACTGGTAGATTGTAAATATGGATTGTAGTATGCCAAATAGGATTAGCAATACATTGTTAATGATTTTATTTCGATTTGCATAAATCAAAATGACTAAAAGAATGGCTCCTGCCAGATAAATTCCTGTCATGTAATTGTATTTTAGTAATCCTTCAAATTGCTTAACTGGTCAACATCGACATCTTTGAAAACGTCGCCAATTTTATTCAGAAATATTCCCAGAATCAAAACGCTCGCAAAAATATCAAGCATGATACCAAGGTTTACGAGCATGGGCATTTCGTTTCCAACTGCCAGCGACAAAACAAAAACCCCATTTTCAATGATCAGGTAACCCATAACATGTGTGATTATTTTCTTGCGTGAAGCAATGAAATACAAACCTGTAAAAAGCGTTGAAAGCGCTACAATGAAAAATATCTTGTCCAGATTATCATCCTTTACCGAATTGGCCAGCAATATGGTTACGACAATAATGATGGTTGTGATTACGAGTGAAAGGAAATTGGGAATGTATGGTTCCGCTTCGCGGGTGATGTTGTTCCGTTTGATGAGATGATCTAAAAACAAGGGAACAGCTATGGCTTTGAAAACAATGGTCTCAAGCAGAATAAGCACCAGGTTTAAAGTATTGATTTCCTGCAACTGCATAAAAGTTACCCCAAAAAGTATAAATCCCTGAAATGCAAGCACCTTCACATAAGTGATGATCCGGTTTGCGATGGAAACATACAAAAGGGTGATAATGAAAACTATTAAAAGTACGTCAATCATTTTCGTAAGTATTAAACAAATTTTCCCAGGACAAGCAATACGCCTAAAAAGATCAGAAGACTGACCGATGAAAGTGCAAAAATAAACTGCGGGTTATGGCTCATCCTGTAACGGGCCATGAAGGATTCAATGATCCCAACTGAAACTGCAAAGGCAAACTGAATGAAGAAAAACGCCGGAATAGCATATAATAGAGACAGTTCGCCAATGTATAAGTTGGCAATGAGGGTTCCGTACATTGCGAATTTCAGATAACCGGTCGAAAGGATCAAACCCAAATCGAAGCCGCTGTTGTCGAGAATCATTACTTCGTGAACCATGGTCAATTCAAGGTGTGTTTTTGGATCATCGATTGGCATCCGGCTATTTTCGATCATGGCGATCATTACCAAAACAAAAGTGGCCATAATTCCCAGCGCATAGGTAATATACGATCCCAAATGCAAAGTCGAGAAGATTTCAAAGAACGAAGTGTGTCCTGTCAGCAAAGCAAACGAACCCATCAAAATGAAAAATGCAGGCTCGGCAAACATCGAATACAGTGCTTCGCGACTTGCGCCCATTCCCTCGAAACTGCTTCCGGTATCCATTGCCGAAATAATGCTGAAGAATTTGCCCAGCGCCAAAACGTAGGCAAAAAAGATGAAGTCGCCATCGAAACTTATAATTCCTTTGGTCGAGCCGAACGGAACCACCAAAATTGCCATCACTACCGATGAAAAATAGATTACCGGGGCAATCTGGAATACAAAGCTGGTAGTTTCGCTGTAAACCGAACCTTTTTTAAATAGCCTCCACACATCTTTAACAGGCTGAAAGATGCCTGGTCCTTTTCTTCCTGACGAAATACTTTTAGTCCGAATGATAATTCCGGTGAAGAAAAGGCTTGCGATAAGTATGAGTACCAAACTTAGCATATTATAAATGGTTTAAAAATTGTAAAATTATTAAAAAACTATCGATCAAAACCGGGATAACAATTACAGAAGCGATGAAAACGATGCCATAAAGAATGTACCGCTGCAAATGGCCATTCTGTAAAAATACAAACCATTCCCTAATCGTTGCGATCTTTTTTAGCGGAAAATCTATGAGAATTCGTTCAATATTATCGTTAGGATGCGTTTCATAATGCTTTTTCGAAGGGAAAATTCCGGTGATTTCAGTTTCATCTTTTTCAATAAAAAGCACTGGTTTGGCGAGCTTGGTGTAAGTTCGCACAAAAGAATTAGCGGTATATTGTATTTTGGAGCTAGGCAGGCAGTAACCACAACCCCATGTTGGCGCAGTTGCGATCACTTTTGACCGGTTCACCAATTTCCGGATTCCCAAAACGGATAAAACAAACAAAATAAACCCGGCACTCACCCAATTGATTGTTTGAAGGGAATCGAGCGTCCCCATTTGAGGCAGATTTGGATTAAACACAACATCGTGAGTAAAAAGCGCTACCGGCTTTGTTAAAAGATTTAGAAATACCGAAGGAAACAGGCCGATAAATATCATCAATGCCGCCGCCATATATATTGGAAACAATTGCCAGAAACTCCCTTCGACAAGCTCAGGGAGCGAATCCGTCGAAGGGCTGCGGTTCGATCCCAAAAACACAATGCTGAATGCTTTGGTAAAACAGAAAATGGCCAATCCGCCAATCGCCACCAGTCCAAGTATTGAAAACGTAATAATGATAAGTGAAATCAGATCTGCAGAAAATAGCCAGTCGTAGATTCCTCCATAGATTAAAAATTCAGAAATAAAACCGTTTAACGGCGGAAGTCCGCAAATAGCCAGTGCGCCAACCAGAAACAACAAAGCCGTATGCGGCATTTTTTTGATTAAGCCACCCAACCGCTCAACATTCATGGTATGTGTTGACTGATAAACGTTTCCTGCGCTGTAAAACAACAATGATTTAAACAAAGAATGGTTGAGTGTATGCAACAGCGCACCCATAAATCCCAGGGTCGCCATCAGTTCATTGCCGGTTCCCAGACCAATGCACCCAATGCCAATGCCAATGCCGATGATGCCAATGTTTTCGATGCTGTGGTAGGCAAGTAATTTCTTCAGGTTGTGCTGGATGATGGCAAGCGCAACTCCGTAAACGCCTGAAAAGATGGAAATGAATAAAATAATAAAACCGATGGTTGCGTAATCTGCATTGATCAGCAAAACCATCCGGAGAATACCGTAAATGCCAATCTTGATCACAACGCCCGACATAATACCCGATACGTGAGAAGGTGCAACCGGATGGGCATGTGGGAGCCAGGTATGAAAAGGCACGAACCCGGCTTTTATCCCAAATCCGATAAAAAAACTCAGGAAAAGAACCGTTCCTGCCATTGCCGGTTGCTGATGCGAAAATTCGGCGATGGCATTAAAATCATAGCTACCGGTTTTAACTGCCACATAAATAAATCCGAGCATTAAAAACAGGATGGAAACATGCGATTGTATCAGGTAATTGATGCCTGCCTTTAAAGTGTCCGCTTTGTAACTCTCAAAAATAACCAGAATAAAAGCAGACAGTGCCATCGCTTCCCAACTTATCAGAAACACCATTGCATTCTGAACCGAACAAATCAAAATCAGGGAAATATGCAGTAAATTATACGACAGCCAGTGCATGGTCAGATTGGTTCTTTGCCTGGCGTATGGCTTCATGTAACTTTTACCGTATATGACACCTGTTATCATCGTAAAATTAATGACGAGGATAAACCAGGCAGAAAGAGCGTCAATTTTTATGGGAACCGCACCAAAAGGAATTGTTCCGGCCAACAAAATCTGAAATTCATTGCCAAGCAAAGCGGGTATTGCAATAATGCTGCTGAACAAACTGGTAATTACAACCATTGCAACCGCAACCATCCCTTTCGTTGTTGATTTAACGAACAAAAGAGCTGTGATAGCTGATGATAATATGGCTAAATACAAGTATATCAATGTAGTAAATCAAATACTGTTCCAATAAATACGATCAATATAAATACGATACCATAGAGGACATAGGCTTGAATCCGCCCATTCTGGAAAAACTTAAACATATCGATAAATAAACCGAGGTATTTAATTGCAGGATTTATCAGCCAATGTTCCCAAAAGTCGAGATAGGAAGATGAATATTTTCTTCTCACAGGAAATATCTCATTGTTTTTTAATTCGTTGAAACTCTTTTTTTCGATCAGCACAAAATTGAAAAGCTTACTCAATGGCTTTGTAAACGACTTTCCGGAGTACTGCATTCTGCTTGTTGGAGCAGTATATCCACATCCCCAGGTTGAATTGTAAGTGTTTTCCCGTTTTCGGGTAATCGCTCTCCGGAGGTAAAAGATTAATCCTATTCCAATAATGAACAGAAATGAATACAAACTAATGTGCTGTAAAACTGACGAGTAACGGAGATAATCTATATTTCCGACTTCCATGCTGGCATGAAAAGATCCGTTTAGAATGGTCAGAATAACATTCAGGAAATAACCCGAAAAGAAAGCAATGGAAAGCATAACCAGCACAATTAGGTATTGCGGAACCAGCATGATATTTGAGACTTCCTTTGGCTCGTGATGCAATTCAGTTCTTGCCGAACCCAGGAAAATGGTTCCAAATGTTTTGGTAAAAGCAAATACTGAAATGCCGCCAATAATGCTCATTCCGGCAACTGATACGACCATCAGGGTGGTTTGCGCGATGTCAACCGAATGTATTCCGGCGAGTAATCCGCTATAAATAAGAAACTCTGAAATGAACCCGTTAAAAGGTGGAATTCCACCAATCGCCAAAGCTCCAATCAGAAATAACAAAGCGGTCTGTGGCATTTTTTTTATCAGCCCGCCCAATTGGTTCATATCGCGGGTATGTGTTTGCTGATAAACCGACCCCGCCGAATAAAACAGCAGCGATTTAAACAGCGAATGATTCAGCACATGCAAAAGTGCGCCACCAAAACCTAGAAAGATCAATACATTCTGATCTTTTCCGAGGCCAATCAATCCCACTCCGATGCCAATGCCGATAATTCCGATATTTTCGATGGTGCAATAAGCCAGCATTTTCTTGAAATCGCGGTGCACTGCGGCATTCATGATTCCGAACAAACCGGTTAAAACTGAAAAGGTTAAAACGATGTCGCCCAATAAAATGTAATCGGCTTTTAAAAAGGTAATAACCCGGAAAATCCCGTAAATACCCATTTTAACAATCACTCCTGACATGATTCCTGAAACATGCGATGGCGCAGCAGGGTGAGCATGAGGCAACCACGAATGCAAACCCATGAACCCGGCTTTCAGGCCAAAACCGAGAAAAAATACGACGAATAACCAGAGATTCGCATTTGAACCAAAGTATGTGCCGATCCCTTTAAAGTCGAATGTTCCGGTTTTAAAGTAAACCCAGATAAAAGCGACTGTCAGGAAAGCAACACTCAAATGCATTTGCACCATGTAATTAATCCCCGCTTTAATCACTTTGGAATCAGTATGATCGAACAAAACCAAAAACAGGGACGACAGAGACATGATTTCCCAGGCAATAAGAAAAGCAATGCTGTTTTGAACCATGCAGACCCACAACATCGACGATTGAAAGAGAACAAGAAGCACCCAGTGAAGTGTAATGACCGATTTTATTGGCTGGTAAGCCCGGAGATATCCAATTCCGTATAACACACCGGTAGTCACGGTCAGGTTAATGATGAGCATAAACCAAGCTGAAAGCGCATCGATCCTTAATGGAATATCGCCAATAAAAGAACCGCCGGGAATGAAAAACTCCAACCCATTTGAGCTGATCCCTTGTATTGCCAATAGGCTGGTAATAAAAGAAACCAAGAGTACAACCAATGCCGATAAGTAGGGCTTTAATCTTTCTGAAACAATAACAATTCCAATTAATCCGGCGAGTAAAATACCAATGCAGATATTAAAAAGAAAACCTGAATTTTCAAGTGTTGCAAATCCTATCATACTTCAAAAGTCTGATTATGACAAAAAAATAAAATGCAAAGAAAGGGCAAAAGTATGGAAATTATCCTGAGCGCCGTCCCAAATATTTGTTTTGGACGAAAAGTTTATATTGAAAATGAAATCGAAAGCGTTGAAATTGCATTGGTTTGGTTAGATATGGCCAGACAGAAACAGTGGTCTTAAATGCCGTCCTTGAACTCCTTTAAGGTGATGGTTGCCAATTCATAACTTGACTGGAAGCGTTTGGCCCTGAAAAATCCGGTAGTCATATCCCGAAGGTCTTCGTGGATTGCCTCCATTGATTTTGTGATAGTTGTGCGAAATAGCGCTGCACACTGCGTGCAGGCGGGTTCATTGATTTCGGCAGTTTTATTATAAGCAATTTTGAGTTCGTCAATTGCCAGCACGAAGTTTTTATTTAACCAGTGACTGCGCGAAATACGCATCTTTTTATTGATAAAGGCAAGTTGTTCCGTACAAATCATCCCCCCGACCGGACAGCTTTCAATCTCTATAAATCCTTCTTTGTCATTAAAATATTTACTCTCTTTTTCTGATATTGAAAATAGCTCCATAATCTTTCTTCTTATATCTCTTGTGCTACATTTTAACATTCACCATAAAATAACGGATAATTTTCCAGAAATTATCGCTAAAACTAGAATACTTTAATTGTAATGAAAATTTTTAGCTATTCAATAAACCCTGATCACTTCGTTACCTTCGTGGAAATGCCCGAGACTTTGATGCTCGCGTACTTTGTTCCTCCTGAATAAAGATGAAAATCCGGATCAATCGGGTTTCACCATCGGAACAAAGCGGACAGGGATAATACTTTCTTTCCTGATTCCTCTTTTGGTTTTTGTAACTACCATTAATTGCTGATAGAATGTTCCGACCGGAAGTACCATTATCCCGTCAGGTTTTAATTGTTCAACCAATGCCTGAGGGATTTCAGGTGGTGCGGCTGTAATGATAATTCGATCAAAAGGCGCATGTTCCGGCCAGCCCTTGTAGCCGTCGTCGCATTTGGCAATTACATTTGTGTAACCGAGTTTCTTCAACCGATCGCTTGCGATATCGGCCAGTTTTTTCACCAGCTCAATTGTATAACACGTATCGACCAATTGAGCCAGAACGGCTGCCTGATAACCGGAACCGGTGCCAATTTCGAGTACTTTTTCGTGACCTTTTAATTTCAGCAATTCGGTCATAATGGCCACTATGTATGGCTGAGAAATGGTTTGTCCCTCGCCGATTGGCAATGGTCCGTCGTCATAGGCAGCTTCATTATAACTTTCAGGAACAAAAAGATGGCGGGGTGTATTTTCCATCACCCGGAGAACATTTTTATCTGCAATCCCTCTTGGAATAAGTTGACTGTTGACCATCCGTTTCGCCTCTTTTTTCCACTGATCAGTGTCATCCGTCTTCTCTGAATACATTTTATGTGAACTGTTTTGTTTCTTATCAACCGAATCCTGCTTAGCCGACGTGCAGGACAAATAAATGAAAATCAAAAAGAACAGAACCTTGATTCGGTAAAATGACCTAAGCTTTATTTGACCAATAGTTCTCATTTCATTGAATTTTTTGGTGAAGTAAAGTTGACAAATTGGTAAAGATTTATACGTAATTACCGCCAAAATGTGACCTGCACATTATTTCAGAACGTAATGGGCCAATACCTTTTGTACTTCATACACATCCACCGACTTGTTAAACTTTTTGGTGATACTCGGCTCGGTTTCGCTCGAAATCCAGATTTTAAGTTCGGCTTCCAGATCAAAAGTTCCGGCAGTTTCGATGCTGAACCTTGAAATCTGTTTATAGTTGATCGACAGATATTCGGTTTTGCTTCCCGTAATGCCTTGTTTATTGACCAATATCATACGTTTATTGGTGAAGATGAACGTATCACGAATCAGTTTAAACCCTAAATCGATTGCTTCACCTTCGGTTAAAAGTTTTCCATAATCGCGGATTAATTCTTCCTGGCTAACAACTCCCGCGTTGCCCATTAATGCTGAAAAAAGTCCCATAGTTTTTTATTTTTATTTTGTTCGTTCAAAGTTACTCAAAACGGCCATTCAAAGTTTTGTTATTTCATAAGGCCAATTTGGTTGAAAGAATAATCGCTTTCAAATATTTCACAACTTCAGAACACTCCCTTCGACTGCTACGCGCTCAGGGAGCGGCGCTTCGGTCTCCAGACTTCCGGCTACTTCACCTGCACCAATCCAAACGGTTCCATCATTCCGTAATCCATCAGGAAATATCCGGAAGCGTCGGGCGCTTTTTCGGGCGCATAGTTCCACTCGTGCGGACCATAAATCCATTTGTTGGCTTCTTTATAAAAATAGCCAAACGTGTTTTTCAAGCTTCCGACCACTTTCACGGTAATTTCGTTGTCGCCGTCTTTCAGTAATGAAGTTACATCCAGTTCATTCGGCTGCCAGGCTATCAGTCCGGCTGGTTGACCGTTGACCAGCACTTCAGCAACTGAGCCATTCCACTTGTTCAACTTCACTCTAAAGGCAGTCCCATCAGCTTTGGTAACGTTGTACGTTTGGCTGTATGCCACCTTTTGTGAGTAGAAAGGCAACCCGGCTTCGCGCCACGAACCAAAGCCGCTGAGCGTTCCGCCTGCAATTTCAAAACCCTGCTTGGCAGGTTTCACCAAAAAATCGCCAATGAAATAAACCGGCATCACTTCGGCCAACACATGCATCCGTGGAGCTTTCAGCATCAGCGTATTTTTACCCGGTTTCAGGAATTGTCCAACCGCAAACTCCGGAAAGCTTTTGTCAATCCAGTAACTGCCTTCGGTTTTCGAAACTTCCTTTCCGTTGATGCTCACTGTCCACAACTCGGGACGTTCAACCACTGCGCGGATCGACTTCATGGCTCCGGCGTTCAGGTTTGCATTGATGTTAAAATGGTAACTGGCTTCGAATCCGGATTCAGGCTTAAACTGGGCATCGAGTTCCAGATAAGTCTTTTTATACTGAATTTTATGCTGCCACGGATTGCCCATCGCTACGCCGTTTTCGTTGAACAAGCCAATCAGCGCATTCATAAAATAGACGTCTTTTTTGTCCGATTTTGCGGTTTTCAGGTCGAGGTAATTCACCATCATGATGTTGTCCGACCCGCGTTTTACAACCACTTCGCCGGTACTTTCAAGCACTGTTTCTATTCCGGAAACGATCAACTCTTCAGTATCATCCGATTGTTTTTCGGAAACTACAAACAAGGCGCTTCCAACGGGTTCGAGAACAATATTAAAAGTGACTTTCCCGTTTTCTGCAAAGGCCGGAAATGAATATGTTTTTCCGGAGATTAAATCGAGTTTTGAAACATACTTTCCCTTAACCGTAACTTCTGTGCTGGATTTTTTCTCTGGATGTGAATTGACAACAAAAATCAATTGTCCGTCATCAAGTATCCTGCGCTGATGGTATGACATTCCATTTTTAGTATGATCATACATCATAAATTCATCATGCACAAGAAGTTTTAAAGCAGCGGCATCAGTCAGGTTTTCGGCAACTGTCCACTGTTCCGCATATTTGGCCGCCAGTTCTGTCACTTTCGAAGACTCCTCTGCATCCACCATCGACACGTTCTTGTTAAACGACAGCACTTTCCCGCCATTGTCCAGATATTTCTGAAACAAATCGAGCGTTGATTGATCGATATTCTCCATTTCAGCCGGAATCACCACCAACGAATAGTCGCGCTTGCCAACTCTGAGAATCTCGTCCTCCACGCTACCCAGTACCTTTAGCACATTTTCCGAACCCAGATCGTATTCCAGATGCTGTTGTTCCATTCGGTAAACGAAATTCTTGAACCCGTCGCGAATCCCATTGATAGCCGGATTTAGCTCTTTCCGGGAGAAATACATCCACGCCGAAGTATTGGGTTGAAGCACCAGTGTTTTGTTGATTTGTTCGCCGGAAGACATCGCCATCGAAATACGACCGATGTAGTCGCCCATCAGTTTATAATGTTCCCACCAGGGCTCGTGATAGGAGAAAGATGGCGGATAATCGAACTTGCGCACACCGTTCAGCGAATAATAGGAAAGGTGCTGATTCACAAAATTGACACCCATCACCACTTCCCAATCTACCAGCCGTTTCTGGGTTTCAAAGTTCATTTCCCAACCGCCGCCACCATAAGTTTCGCTCAGGGTGCGTCTTCTTCCTGCCTGATTGGCGGCGCTTAGCAACTCACGCACTGCGCGGTCGTTGCCAAATTGCCCGCCCGATCCAGCGGTATCCAGCCGGTTTCCCAGCATATCTACTCCCGGCATCTGATGCCAGATGTAAAAGGCCGATTCGTCGGAACCGTCGGTTGGCACCGGCCAGCCATGTTCCCAGTAATGGCCTGTCCAGTCGAGGTTCTTTTCGTCGCAGTATTTGCTCCATGGTTTGGCCCAGCGATCGACAAAAAGTTCGAGGATTAATTCGTAATAATCGTGGCGCACTTTCTTCCAGTTGCCGGTTTCTTCCACCAGCGCAGGTAAATTCACCTTCAGATCGTATCCCCAGCGTTGCTGAAATACATCGAACAAATTGGGAGTCCAGCGCAGCATAGAGCCGTTCGACATGGCTGCTTCCAGATTGGGCTCATCGGTAAATATCCCCGGAAGAGTTTTGCCGAAATCATCACTGTTCTTCTCGTAACCTTTGGTCATGGTAACATCCAGGAACTTTTCTGTCACGCCTTTGTACAAAAGATCGACATAGGTAAACCCGCCATACCAGGGTGATTTTCCCGGATAAGTTTTCCGGAAGATATAATACGTTCCCTGTTGTCCTTTTTCCTGATCAACTGTTGCGGTAATATTTTCAAATCCGGCATCAGTCTTTTTAAGCACTACCGCCAAAGTATCCGAAACCGCCACATTCAGTTGCTGCTGAATTTCCATGCTCAGCCCGGTGCCGTGCTTGTACGAATCTGGCATTTCAGCCGGAACATGTCCACCAGCAAATCCTGACGGATAGGAATTTTCATCGTAAATCCAGACTTTCATGTCCAGTTCTTTTCCTTTCTGAACCGTGTAATCAAACAGGTGAAACCAGTCTTCAGAAAGGTATTCAGTCAACAAACCCGGACGAGGATGCACGAACACACCGCCAATTCCGGCTTTCTTAAATTCTTTCATCTGAAAGTCAATTCCTTCTTCTGAAATCTGTTCGTTCCAGTCCCAAAGTGGCGCACTCCGGTATTCAGAAGGCGGATCGGCAAACAGCTGTTTCACTTCTGAAGAGGTGTTAATTCCTTCCTGAACAGGTTTTTTGTTGCATCCAAAAGTGGCAGCGAGTAACAGGATAATGCTGGCGATGTTGAGGAAATTGATTTTTTTCATATTGTTGGTATTTTAGTTTAGGTTCAATTCTATTATTCACTGGCTTTTCTCTCTTTTGATAGTCTCCTTGTTTCGTCCGAAAAAAGATGTTTACCTTTTCGAACATTATCTCGCGGACGAATTAGCTGTGTCGCAAATGTCCGACTACAATACTTTCACCGCTACGCGGTTTAGTGTATTTAAGAACTGCGACTGGAAACTGCGACTGATTCATCTTTCCGGATTTCTGGCTCCATGCTCTCAGCCCCAGGCACCATGCCTTTTCAGCAAATCTTCACCACTTCAATACCCAATATTTGTCCTAATTTTTGAATTTTATCTGAAATATGCCCCACCCCAATTGCACAATGGTGAGCAGGGCCTTGTTTCGACCATTCATTCATAAAACGTTTCGCTCCTTTAGAAAAGCGATAGCGGCTGTTGGTGTTTCCGATTTCGAGTATCGGTCCGGCAACCGATTCGCCCTCGGCCACCAACAGAAATACTCCGTCTTTGCCTTCAACAACTGAAAGTAAAGTAACCGGGCCATGTTTTACGCTCATCTGAATTGACAATCCTTTGCCCGGTTTGCCGTGGTAAATGGGTAGCGGAACCAGTCTGACGCGACCTTCAGCAATGGCAAAATGGGCAGGACCATCGTGACCGAGCATCACCACATCATCCTTGAAATCCATCAGGTAAAATTCGGAGAAGGAACCTCCCGCGCCAAACTCTGCCATAATTTTCATGGCTTGTGCGTTCTTCACCTCGCACTCACCCGCCACCGGAATGTTCTTTCCTGTCAGCAAGGTATTTCCGGCAATTACCGAAGTGACGATATTTTCGTATTCGTTGCCCGATTCACCTTCGTAATAATAAGCCATCGAACCCAGATTGCGGTTATTAACCAGCTTGTCCAATGCCAGTGAAGTCCGTGCAGCCCTTTCAATTTCATACGTTTCACATTCCGGAGCTATATCAAAAGCTTCATGAAACTCCTGAATTTTGGACTTAACTTCTGCATCAGTCACTCCGTCGCGATATTTCTTTAGTTCGCACATTTCGAGCAGTTCAATATGAGTTCCGAATACAGCAGATTGCTTGGTGATGTCGGTATATACATCCAGCATTCCACCGTAATAATGTCCCAACACACCAAGCCGATTGTTCCGCATCGCAGCAGACACACGGGCAGCATCAGTCCAGGCTTCAATCTCGCACCATGCTTCTTCGTCCTGAAGATATCCGGTCACAAAATCGTACTGAATTCCGGAGCGGTTAAACACGCTTGCAATCTCGGGAACCGAACAGGCCTGGCAATGTTCGAGCCATACGCCAGTCATTTTGCCACGGTCACCCAACTTGTTGAAAGCTTCGTAATCTAATTCGGCAACCGGCTGAAGGTTCAGAATCACCACCGGAACTTTTAGCTTTTGTGCCACTGGCAGCACTGTTGACGAAAGTGCATAGGTGGAAACGTACAGAAATACGATTTCTACATCCTGCGATTTCAGGTAGTCAGCGGCTTCACGGGCTTTCACGGGATTATCCACCATTCCGGCATCGGCAACCTCAACACCAAACCCAGCAATGCGGTTTTTAATTTGTTCCTGATAAGCTTTCAGATTGCCTAGCAATCCGTCGAACTGGGCCCAATAGGTATCGAGGCCAATTCCAAATAATCCAACTTTGGTCATGTATAGAGTTTTAAATTTATTTCAATCAGCATTTTCGTTGCGGCGTATACAGCTTTTTCTATTCAATTTCAATCTGCATCCTGACCTTTGACTATTCCCTTTTTGTTATTCTCCGACTCCTGTCATTTGAGTGTAAATCTGCCTGAAATTGCTCCGGTAACCAGTAGCATCAAAACCATCAGGAATTTTAGCATACCAGTTTTTTCTGGTTACTGCGTTTTTTGACCACTGGTCATTGCTAAATCTGAATTCTTCTCTTCGGATCGGGCTGTAAATGTGGAGAACATCGTGAATAACAGTGTCAGCAAATAACTGATTTCCATCGAATTCTACGATACCGTTACAATCGAAATACCGTTGAAAAACGGCATTCAGGCTTTCCTTTTTCGTTACTCCTTTTTCGCCAGTTGGCCCTGAAAAAAGAATTTCACCGGCAACAAGGATATTTCCGGAAAAGGTAAGGTCAGAGCAAAGTGGATAACTAATTTCCTGCTGTTTTTCATCGATAAAAACATTGTTTCGGATAATAAGCGGACCGGCCATATGGTGATGAACAGGAACCAATGTGTTTACAGCCAGGTTATTTTCCATGATACTATTATCGGCCAATTCATCGAAATAGTAAGTCCAGCCTTCAACGGTGTTTCCTTTTGGGGCAATTACAGCATTGTTCCGGTACGTGGTCGAATCGTCGCCTCCATAAATTGCGCCCCCGTCCACCATGGTTTGTTTAAAGCTGTAAATAAGATTGAATTCAGCCACAGACTGGTTTCCAAGGCTGTTGATGGCACAATACGGGATATTGTATAATTCGCAGTGCGACACCAGGTTGAAGTTGCCTCCTCCCATAATTCCAACTGCACCAAAATAGAGTTTCCCAAGATCGTGAATACCACATCGCTCAACAGAAATATGTTTGCCGTCATATCTTAATCCCCCGGCTCCGGCATACGAAAATTCGCAATCGACTATGGAAATGTTTGAACCGGTGACCTTTACTGCCCAGCCGGCAACATTTTTAATCACTGTATTTTTTAATGTTAAGTTTTTCACATTACCGGCCTGAATGGCGGCAGCAATATTTCCGGTTCCATAACCGGTATTGACGATTGGCCCTCCCGCACAAGACAATTGAAGATTCTCCAGGGTTATCCCGGAGCTGTTTTTTTCTATTTCAAAGATGTGGGTTTGAGTTGGAATCAATACCTGCATATTCTCCGGTCTTTCCCATGGTTTTGGCCAGTAGACTATTTTCCGGTTGGTTCGATCGACATACCATTGTCCGGGATGCGTCATTCCTTCCCTGATATTCCAGACAATATACTGGTGCGTTTTTGGTCCGGCCCACGATGAAAAGGCACCTGCCGGATGAGTGGCAGAATTCGAAAATATTAACTTTCGATTCAGCGTATCGATTCCTGATAAACCTACATATGAGTCGTCCCATGCATGATATACAGTGAGTTCGGCATTTCTTACATCGAGCCATGAGCCAAGATCCTGTGGATTGTAATACAATGTTGTGAGGTCGTTTTCTGTTGGTTTTTGTGCCCATCCGCCCTGTGAGCTTTGCCATTGATGGGGCCATTCACTCAGGTGGTTGAAAGCGCCTGTTTCTGGTAAACGTGCACGTTCTTTTAAAGTATCGTTCAGAATTAAAATCCTGAAATCCAAATCCTTTAAAACAGAATCTGGAACCGTGGCTTCCAGTAAGTTGCCGTTGTATTTAAAACCATCCAAAATTTTCCCTCCAAAAAGCCTGACTTTTTTATTGTATTCTCCCATAATGGTTAATCCTGAATCTTTAGTGCTTAAAACAACGGCCACATCGAAATAATCCCCTTCCCGGATTTGTATTTTTTTTATACCTGAATTGCGACTCAACTCAACTGCTGTCTGCACTGAAGCTACCGGCGAGGTTTTGGTACCTGAATTGCTGTTGTCTCCATTTACCGAAACATAAATAGTCGTTTGTTTGCATGAAACAACAGTGAAACTAATTAAAATACAAGCAATTACTTGTTTCATTTTTTTTGTCTTCATTTTAATACTGGTGTAGATTTAATTAAATAGATTTCTTAATACTCAAATATCTAATTTGTTATTTTAAAGTGCTTTTTATCTGAGACCTAAGCGTTATTTGAACACACTTTTAACAGCTTCCAGATAGCCAAATTTATTTTTGGTATCGGGTTCCAGATAACTGCCCTCGGTCCATTCGTTCCAGCAGTTGATATTCAGGATTCGTGGGCCATCAGGATCGGCCAGCAATTTATCTTTGGTCATCTGCAAAGCTTTTTGGAAGTTTTCAGGAGTGTTGTTCCCGATGATATTCATAAACGGGTAACCGTAGTTTCCCCATTCCGATTTCAGGTCGCAGCGTGGACTTGAATCCCAGCCCATCGAAACATTCGGGAAATAGGGAATTGGATATTCCGATTTGGCTTTGTCCCAATGTTTCATGTATTGGTCGCGAACCTGATTGTAATCGGTTTGGCGGTCGGGCAAAGTGGCATGATGAATCCACACATACGAAGTAGCCGAGTCGAAACCCAGCAATTTCATCAGATCAGGAACATTGGCCGGGACTTTTTCAACGGGTAAAATTGGTCGTCCCCAGGCCACCATGTTCCAGTGAATGCCTTTCAACCCAGCAGCAATCGCTTTTTGATTCAGTCGTTCCATTGCAGCTTTGGTGGCTTCAATACTTCCAAATCCTTCAATAAATTTCTGAATGTCGTAAACCGAAAAATAAGGTTTACCGTCAATCTTCCAGTAATTTGGTTTACTGAAATAGGTTGTGATCAGCTCATCGCCAATTTCTTCGAATCTTTCAGACGAAACTTTTCCCGGATAGAGCAGTTTTTGTTTGGTTCCCCGCGTGTACGGATGAATCTCCACCCAATCGTGGTTAGCCCACATCAATGCAAATTTGATTTTACTGACATTCTTCGCTTTCAGAAAACCTTCGTCAATGCAGCGATTCAGAAAAGGCCCATCTTCGTACATGTACCAGTCGAAAATGAAACAATCGATGCCATAACCCGATGCTGCTTTAATTTTCTGCTCCATCACTTTCGGATCCTTTTCATCGGTAAAGCCCCACAGCGGAACTTTGGGCTGATCGTGTCCGGGGAACTTCGGCTGAGCAGCTTTTACCAGTTCCCATTCCGACCAGCCAGCACCTTTGTTTTGAATGTTCCGGGCATCATCGGTATGGTAATTCGGAAAATAATAGGCTGCAACCGTGATTTTGGAAGTATCCGTTTTTTTCGCATATAGAACTGCCGGAAGCAATGAAAGAAGCAGCACAATGGGTATGTTTTTCATTGTATAGTGATATGTTTTTGCGTTTATTAATATTTTCTGTTGCGGCGCATACAGCTTTTACGTTCCAAACTTGATTTGTTGATGCGCCTTGTTTTAATTCCTCCATGCAACCCCGGCCTGAAGGCCGGGGCTATTCACAGCCAACTCTGGAGTCAGGGCTGTTCATCAAAGTATAGATCTTCAGAACCTTTAGGACCAAGCGGCCTTCCCTATTTTGGGGAAGGGGTGGGGCTTTCAAACTTATACTCTCCTGAACCTATCCGGACAACCTTTCGTCCGTTTTCTTCGCCGATTACCTGAAAATCTTTCATTTCTGAAATGTCTTTTCCGCTCTCTTTTATTACCGATCCGGAACTGAAAGGAATATAAATCAACGCTGTGGTATTGGCCGGAATGGTTACATTCATTTTGACTGAAGTTCCCGACTTTTCCCATTCCGAACGGATTTCGCCATAGGAAGATTGGTAGCTTGCTTTTGCCCAGGTGAGATCGCCCACCATTTCGGGTTTGATCACAATTTCCTTGTAAGCTACCGATTTTTCAGTCTGGCTGATGCCTCCCAATCCGGCATAAAACCAGTCCATCAAATGGCCCAGCATCAGGTGGTTGTTCGACACATTTTCCAGCGCAGGCCATGATTCGGTCAAAGCAGTCGCTCCCTTTTTCAGTTGGAATCCGTATCCGGGAACATCGTCACGGGCATTCATTTCGTAGAGCAATTGTGATTTTCCGCCGAAAGTCAAAGCTTCGACCAAATAACGAAACCCAACATCTCCAGCCGTCAGTGGCTTGCCTCGTGCACGAATCGAATCTTCGAGATTCTGCAGTACCTTGGTTTTGTATTGGTCATCAATCAGGCCAACACACCAGGGCATCGCCATCGCAGTCTGGCTTCCGGTCGAAATCACACCAGTTTCAGGGTTAAAGAATTTCGCGTTGAAAGCTGTTTTGATTTCATCCGCCCATGTGACCAGTTTTGTTTGCTCGTCAGTCTTTTTCAGGATAGACGCCATCTCTGATAACAGTTTTACATCGTAATAATAGATGGAAGTTGCTGTTAGAGCTTTTGGTGTTAGCTGCGCTTCTCCGGGTTGTTTCGGGCCATAATCAAACCAGTCGCCCAGCCCGTGAGATACGATGTGTTTGTCGGATTTGCCTTTGAGGTATTCTGCGTACCGAATCATCATCGGCCAGGCCTTTTCCATCACCGAAACATCGCCGTACCATTTGTAAATCAGCCAGGGCAGAATCACCGAGGCGCTTCCCCATTCGGGCGAATCGCGAAAACCACCGCCAAAAGGAACATATTCAGGTGCGATATCCGGAACCAAACCGTCTTCGAGTTGTGCTTCCATCATATCGTTTACCTGTTTACTGTACAATTGATACAAATCGAAATTGAAATGAACCGAGCTGCCCATCAGGAAAGTTTGTTCGAGCCAGCCCAGTTTTTCGCGGTGCGGACAATCGGTGAGCACACTTTGCAGGTTACTCTTAATCCCCCAATTGATCAGGTCAAAAGTACGGTTGAACAAATCATACGAACAGGAGAACGTTCCGGCGGAGGGCGTTGAATTGCGGTTGTGCAATAATTTCAAATCAAGCACTTGCGCAGTTTCGCCATTGGTCGTTTCCGAAACAGGAACAGCCCCTTCGACTTTCACATATCGAAACCCGTAATAGGTAAATCGTGGACGCCAGATTTCTTCGCCATCCCCTTTCAGGGTGTAAGAAAATGAATATGGAGAGCCCGATGCTGATTGGTTAGGCAGATTTTCTTTGGTAATCAATTCCGAAGGAATCAGGCGCACGACCTGCCCTTTTTTGCCTTTCACTTTCAACTCCACAATTCCGGAGGCATTCTGGGCAAAATCATAGAGAAAATTACCGTCGTCCAGTTTCTTTATCGTTTTTGCTGAAAAGGTTTCTTTAATTTCGAGCGGATAGTCTTTCTCTTCTGTCAGTTTCCCTGAAGGAACTTTCATCAAAATCGCATTCTTCCAGGCTAAATCATTGAAGCCCGGCTGATCCCAACCATTCTGTTCAAGCCGGGCATCGTAATCTTCTCCTCCATAAATGCTGGTAAAGGTAATAGGCGATGGTGCGGTTTTCCAATCGGGGCCGGTAGCCAAAATCTGCTCCGTTCCGTCAGTAAAACGAATGCGCAGTTGCCCGATCAGTTTTGGGTTTCCCCAGGCAATGACCAGTTTGCGGTAGCGCTCGCGGTTGATGTTGTAAAAACCATTTCCGACAATTGCCCCAATCGCATTTTTGCCTTGCTGAAGCATTCGGGTCACATCATACGAATTGTAAAAAACGGTTTTGTCGTAGTTGGTCCAGCCCGGAGTCAAAAAACTATTTCCCACTTTTTGACCATTGATGGATGCTTCGTACTGCCCCAATCCGGTAATGTACAATGTAGCTTCTTTAATTTTTTTTGCAACTTCAAATTCTTTCCGGAACAACGGAACTACAGGCCGGTCAATACATTTGTCGCCCAAATTATCTCCATTTCCATGTACACCGGGAACCATCTTCTTTTCTGCTGACAGATCTTCATAACCAATCCATTCAGCATTTTTCCAGTCTGATTCCTGAAACAATCCGGTTCTGAAAACAGCCGTTTCGCTCCATTCCGATTCCTGATTTTCCTGATTCCAGACTTTTACCCGCCAGCAATATGTTTGTGCCGGATTTAATTCAACGGCAGAGCCATCAACCAAAACCGATTGCCCTGATTTTATTTTCCCGGAGTTCCAGATAATTTTTTTTGAAGCTATGAGATCTTCAGGATCATTTGCGATCTGAATTTGGTAGGCCGACTGTGATTGGTTGCGCTGGTCGGAGCTGAGTTGCCAGCTAAATAAAGGAACTTTGCCAATGGAGGTTTGCAAGTTCTTAATGTTTAGGGCTGCCTTTCCGTTGGAGGTACACGAAAGCAGCACGACCAGAATGGCAATCAATAATGTGTTGTGTTTCATTGGTATAGTTAGGTTTTTAGGTTGACAATATACAGTTTACTTTTGCAGCAATTAGTCCGGAACATGCAGCTTAATTTGCAAAAAAATTCAACCTTCAGACTAATCTGACACCATTAAATCTACAGCCCCATTTTGTTGATGCTGCAAGTTATTAATATATTAGCTGATCCAATATTTAAATATTG
>DAITNH010000068.1:0-20072 GCA_036834745.1 Prolixibacteraceae bacterium | reverse complement strand
GCCCTCAAAATAGCCTTGGCTTCATTTTCGGGAATAGCGATGAGGATTTCAGGAGTATAGGTAGGCTTTTTAAATTGGACAATGTGTTTGAATGAATTGAAAATATTTTTCAAATCTCTTTTGAATTCAAACCCTTTACCAAGTTTGTAGTTTTCCTGAGCTTCTGAAATTGAATCTATGCCCTGTATGTTAAGTTCAAATTCGCGGTCCAGTTTAACCGTCCAGAATACATTTTCTTTAGGTAGCGAATCTTTAACTGCAACTGCTGCCTCAGCCTCTTCTGCAGTTTTTGGAGCCATTACAACTTTCAATGGATTTTTTTCAATCGTTGATTCAAAGCTCAAAATAGTTAACGGACTACCAAACATTGTGAAATATACATTTCCATCCATTCTTTTAAAGAAGCCGGACGTGGCATAATCTCTGATTTTTGTTGACATAACAACAACTCCTTTTAATTCAAGTTGAAGAAGATGTTCTTCAAGATCAATTGTTAAACCGATTGAATCTCCGGAAGCCATTTTCAGGCGTGATTCGACCCATGCTTTTTCTTTCATCAAATCGATCAACGATGGACTAACTGGCGCTGCGCCTTCGGTCTGAGTTTGAGATAACTTCATGCGGTCGCGAACTGCACTTACCGATAAATATGTATAAACAGCAGTAAAAACGAGTAGAATTACACAAAAAATGATTACAAATATCTTTAAGCCTGAGTATTTCTTTCTAACAAAAAGGCTATCAAAGTCTTCAGCCGAATTTTCTTTCATACTAATAAATATAAACTTTAGAACCTACTGACATTGTATTGTAAACTACTTCCAAATCCTCATCACCCATACGGATACAGCCATGTGTTACATTCAATCCCATAAAACGTTTGTAAATTGTTCCATGAATCATATAGCCATCGCCAAGCGTTAGTTTGTATGCTCCAAGAGTGCCTGATTCAAAGCGCGATGCATGTCCCGGGGGTGGTATTGGAAGCCCCTCTTCAATAAATGCCCAGTTGGGTTTTGCCCAAACCGGATTTTTTTGTTTACCAAGAACTTTCCGAACTCCCAGCGGTGTGTGAAAAATAAATTCTTTGGTACTGTCGGCTGATACCAAGCGCTCATTCTTTCCTGTTGAGCACAATCCATCACGTATTAATTGTTTGTTTTTGTACAAATAAAAATGGTTGTCATTTGAATTTATTACAATATAAGCTTCTGTTGGCGTATATTTCTCCAATTTTACCTGAAGCTTATTAATTTCCTTTTCCAGAGACTCCCTGGTTGTGCCAACTTCATCGGCACCAATTTGAGCTTCTTTCATTTTAGGCAAGACAAAAGTTGATTCCTGGATCGCTGGAATAGCAAAAAGAATCATTGATCCGAAAAATAATATGCCAACAAACAATATAAGAAGGTAAATAAAAAAAGTACGAATCATAAATTTAAAATTATATTACCGTGTTGTTTTAATATTGATATTTTAATAACAAAACCTATTTTCTAAAAAAAGGTTTCAAAAGAGCTAAAAATCCAATCCTTCTGAAATTACTGAAAGAGGTTCGATTGAACCAACGATTGTTACTCTGGTGCTGCTACCCACCAACCGGTATAAATCATCAATATCCTTATCTCTCAGCCCAACGCAGCCACTTGTCCAGTTAAATCCTTTTCCTCCGTTTCCGTGTATTTCGATCAGATTGCCAATACCTGCATTGCGAGAAATCAGACCTTTCCTTTTTTTAGCTGCAAAATTGTCTTTGTCCTCCGCATTGGGATAATCAATGAGCAAAGCTTTGTGATAGATTGTATTTCCGCGCTCTTTCTTCTTGATTATTCGATAATTGCCTTCCGGAGTAGCCTTGTCTCCTGCCCGTTCTTTATGAGCCATCCAGTTAGGTCCAAATTCAGCGCTATAACTCCGAATTACTTTTCCGGATTGGTAAACGTACAATATATGTGCAACTTTATCAACCAATATTACTTTATTCCCTCCGCGCGAAGCGGCTATTGCATCATTTGCCAATCTTTTCCACTTTGAATGGTCTTCAAAATAGTCGCGTAACATTTTTCCAGCTGCAACATTGGCATGATTGACATAGATTTCGGCTTTCTTGAATAGAATTTCAGCATCTTTAAGTTTGCCACTTTCATGGGCAATTTTTGATTCGCTTAAAAACATCTTTGATTTATTATGCGCATCAAAAACTGATTTGGGTAATGGCAGGTCTTTAAAAAGTTTGTTATATAATTCTATTTTCTTAGCCAGTGTAACAAATGCAGCCTGAACATCCTTGCTTAAATTTGCTGACTTTTTAATCGATTCTTCCTTTGCTTCTTCGGCTTTCTTTTTTGAACGATTCGCAAAGTCAATAATTCGGTCATAGTCACGAAACAAAATAAACCTGGCATTCTCCCTTGTCCAGTTTATCATTGCCGAATCGTACATCTGAACTGATTCTTTATAGATTTTTTCAGAATAGATATTTGCTTCAGCTTCTTTTGCAATGGTCAACGCTTCACGGGCAAGCTTCAGATCCTCAGTTGGCAGTTCTTTTTGTGAAACTATAATTACAGAAATACTGATTGCAATTGCGACAGCTGAGAATAATATAATTACCAACCAATTAATTTTCTTCTTTTTACTTAAAGTCATTTCATGCATATTAAAAAAATACCCGGAAGTTGCCCCCGGGTATTGTAAACGATCAACTCCTAGGAGTTATTGTTATTTTCCACCTTTTGCTGCAATAGCAGCTTCCAATTCAGCTTTAATTGAAGTAGCTTTTTCTTTGGCAGCTTTGATTTTGTCGTTAGAACCAATCAAATCACCATTAGCCAAAAGAGCTTCAACTTCAGTAACAGTTGTTTCAGCTACAGAAAGGTCGCTAGAAATAGCTTCCAAAGCAGCTTTACCTTCTTTACCTCTTGGAGCTTTTGCGATTAAAGCTTTGTTTTCTTCAACCAATGCTTTAACTTCAATGATCATAGCTTCAACTTCAGCCTGTAATTCAACTTTACGAGTTTCTGCTTTTGCTTTTGTGTCAACAGCCATTTGGTTAACAACAGCTAATTTTTCTTTGGCTGGTGAATAATTTGGAAACCATTTTGCTTTGGCAACTTCTACACTTTCGTTAGCTGATTTCATTGAATCAACTAAAGCTGAATAAGCTTCAGGTACATACAAATCAGCACCAGAATCTTTAACATCCTGAACAGCAGCTTGTGCTGCATCAATTTCAGTCTGTGGAACTTTAGCACAACTGCTAAATAATACTGCGACACCCATTGCTGCAATAGCAATAATTAATTTACTTTTCATACTCAATTTTAAATTTTGGTTTTCTCAAAAATTATTAACTCAATAATATAACTTAAAACTTCTATTAATTTCTATTTTTACATCGAACTTCAAAAGGAATTTCAGTCAAATTTACCATTGTGACGATGGTTTCTTTAGAAGTAACACATCTGAAAATTATTTTTTCAATTTTTTTTCGACTTTTATCAT
This sequence comes from Prolixibacteraceae bacterium, assembly GCA_036834745.1. GTDB lineage: Bacteria > Bacteroidota > Bacteroidia > Bacteroidales > Prolixibacteraceae > Aquipluma. The sequence continues at coordinate 16,568 of DAITNH010000068.1, read as the reverse complement.
TTTCAACACATTTTAATGGCATTAAAAACTAAATATCAGCAGAAGACGGATGAAGAAATTGTTCATTTAATAATGAATACCGGTAATCATGAGTTGTTTGAAGTGCTTTACTCACGTTACTTTAGTAAAGTAAAAGACAAATGTTACAGTTTTTTGAAAGATGCCAAACAGGCTGAAGAATTTGCAAATGATATATTGACAAAAGCTTATGAAAAAATACCGGGATTTAAAGGTAATTCATCCTTTTCTTCATGGCTTTATTCGATTACCTATAATTATTGTATAGACTATTTAAGGGTCAAGAAAAAACTTCACTATCCAAACTGGAACAGCAGTAATGAGATTCCGGAAATCATTGACGAGTCGGAAACGGATTTTGAAGAAGCAAACTATGAAAACCTCCTTTCCATTTTTGAATTGATCCATCCTGAAGAAAAAGTATTGTTATTAATGAAATACCAGGACAACCTACCTATTAAGCATATAGCAAAAACCCTCCGCATCAGCGATGATGCAGTAAAGATGAGGCTAAAAAGGGCACGCACAAGGGTTATTTATATGTACCAGCAAAAATTCAATGCGAATAATTAATTAACTGACTAAAGCGTTACTATTTACTACATCTTACGTCTATACTAAAAAACGTTTGATTTATTATCGCAGCAATTCAAACTATAATTTGAAGAAGCCAGACCAACCATAAACCATATAAGATTAATGAACTATGAAAAATATTTTAAGTAAATTATTTCACTTCTCTATTGTTAACGTCCCTACTAAAGTGAAAAATTCATTTTTGCAGAAGTTTGGGGAATCATTAAATATCGAATGGCTTAAAACAGATGATTTTCATGAAGCTATCTTCTATCTTGAAGATATCGAACACATTGCCCGTTTTGATGCTGCCGGAGAACTTCTTAACCTAAAAAAAAACTTACCAATACAATCTACACCCCAGCATATTAAGGATAAAGCTGCTGAACATGGGGAATTGATGAATGTTATAGAAATCAGGGAAGATGAAATCGTTGGCTACGAGCTGATCGTTCGGGATGAAACTCTCATCCGTTTTTCATTACTTTTAAACCAAAAGGGCGGACTGCTTCAAAAAAGCAAACTTTAAAAAAATCTACACTTTTATTTAAAGAAATTCACCAGTTGTAATTACAAAGCATAACAAACAACATTTCAAACAGATACACCAAACACCAATGCTATCAGACTTTCAATGATACATTGGTGTTTATTTTAATCAAAAAAATATCCATCAAATTGACCGAAATCGCACGTATAGTATTGCACAAGTAAAAATTTAAATACTATATTTGCAACCTCAAAACGAAAAATGGTGGTTGTAGCTCAGCTGGTTAGAGCACTGGATTGTGGTTCCAGGGGTCGTGGGTTCAAATCCCATCATCCACCCAAAATAGAAACCCAATTATCTTAAATATAGATAGTTGGGTTTGTTGTTTTTATCTGGAAAATTATTATTGCCGTCAATTTACACCTTCTTTTTCAAACGGTCCATAATCATATAAATGGAAATCAGGCCTGACAAAAACAAACATATACGGCCTAAATAATCACCATACCTTACATAAAATGTGATTGTGCTGTTTATTCTTATCCCCGAACTGATTGCGGCACAAGTATTCACCTCAGTTTTTTTAAGCACATCGCCACGCGAATCAATAAATCCTGAAATACCGGTATTGGCGCTTCTGGCAATACTTCTCCGTGTTTCAATCGCCCTCAATCTTGAATAGGAAAAATGTTGCCATACGCCGGGAGAGTCTTTCCACCATCCATCGTTGGTCAATACAAAGATCAAATTTGCACCTTTCGCTACCGCGCTTCCTACATATTCTCCAAAAGCGGATTCAAAACAAATAACCGATCCTATTTTATCCTGAACTGCCCCTTCGAAAACGGTTATTTGGTCTGCTGAGGATAAACTGCCACTGACTCCGCCTAAATCGACAATATATTTGCGGAGAAATGAAAAATATTTTTCAAATGGCATTTTCTCGACCCCGCTTACAAGCAAACTTTTATGCCCAACCTGAACTATGGGAGAATGATCAAGCAGCAAAGCAGAATTAAAAATTTCATAAAAACGGCCATCAACCGTTTGGCGCGATATAGCAGAAACAGGTTCTCCCGCATCAATTCCTTTTTTGGTCATTGCCCCGACAATAAACCTGACATTCGGATATTTATCAATCAATGAATCAATTGGCTGCAATGTTTCATTTAGATTCATTTCCTGATCTTCCCAGATCGGTTCAAGCGCAGTTTCAGGTGCCAATACATAATCGGTTGAATCTGTTATAACTGACGCTGCCAGAGAAATTAAACGACGTGTTTGCTCTTCTGCACTTATACCTGAAAATTTTTCGATAAACGGATCAATATTGGGCTGCAAAACTACAACCTCCCGCACTTCGCCCTTTTCATTGTAGTTGTAATATCGTAATAATGACAAGCAAATTGGCAGAATAATGATCGCCAGCGAATAGCCTCCAAATTTAACAGCTTCATGCAAAGACTTTCTGAAAATATTTTTTACAAACCTAAAAATTATAATATTACTCAATAAAATCCAAAGCGAGCCACCAAATACTCCTGTAAATTCATACCATTGAACCAATTTTACGGAATTGGCAAAGCCATTTCCAAGCGTGAGCCAGGGCCAGTTTATCGACCAGTTAAAATGAAGAAATTCGAAAGTCAGCCAGAAAACCACCAACGAAAAATATCCGGTCAGTGCAGTAAATTTACGGTGTACAAAATGCATCAGCCACCATACAAATGCCATCAAAAATGCATTTATACCGGCAATAATTATCATTCCAGAAATGGAAACATTAGCTATCCACCAGGTTGATAATACATTCCAGATAAAAAAAGTTAACAGTGCATATAAAAACAGAAGAATGCTTCTTTGACTTGCTTTCTGGATGTTAATTTGGTCTTCAACAGCCAGTAAAGGTATAAAGGCAAAAAACATTGCCATGGAAAAAGAGGAAAAAATCCACGGCAAACTCAGTAATACTCCTGAAAGAACCGAAAGAGACAAAAGAGTTTTCCTGCCCATCAAATAAATTTGATTAAAGATTATTTACAACTGCCGCAAATGTTTTCCTTCTTCCTGTACGATCAAAAATAAACTCAATTTTTCCGGCAGCCAAAGCAGCCCAACCAGCCTGATTGACCAAAATCTGCTTTCCATCAGCATTTTTTAATACCAAAGGATTTTCAAGAAAAGTATGGGTATGGCCACCAACAATCAGGTCGGTGTACCTGGTTTGAGGTGCAAGACTCTGATCAGAAATTTTGCTGTTTGAGTATGAAAATCCAAGGTGAGACAAACAAATCACTAAATCGCAGTTGTAATCTTTTTTCAGCAAACGCTCCATTTTAAGAGCCATCGACAATGGGTCAAGATATTGGGTCTTTCCATAATTCAATTCACCAACCAAACCGTTCAATTCAATGCCCAGTCCGTAAATACCGATTTTAATTCCACCTTTTTCCAGAATATGCCAGGTCTTTACCGAATCTGCCAGAATGGTATCCGAAAAATCATAATTGCTCGAAACCATTGGGAATTTGGCAAATCTCAAAGCTGAAATAATATCGGGCAATCCGTTATCAAACTCATGATTTCCAATTGTTCCGGCATCATATCCAATTTGGCTCATTAGTTTCAACATCAGGTCGCCCTTGAAATAATTAAAATACGGTGTCCCCTGAAACATATCGCCTGCGTCGAGCAATAAAAAATTCGGATTCTCTGACCGGCATTTGGAAACCAGTGAAGCAAGCCGCACCATTCCGCCGCGACCGGCATATTCCGCATTGGAATCAGAAAACGGATCGATATGGCAATGCATATCGTTGGTATGCATCACAGTTAGTTTTACCAGTTCGCCCGAAGCAAACATTTCATTTGGAAATAATCCAAAAGTCAGGGCACTTCCGCCCAAAACTGATTGTTTTATAAAAGTTCGTCTATTGCTCATTGAAAATCCTCCCGTCCTCTTTTACATCAATTATTCCATCCCGTTTATACCGGTTACTCAGAGCCAGTATCAAAATATCCCTGATTTTTAACCGGGTATTTATTCTTTCCTGAGGATTCAGGAACATGCTCATCTGATCGCCGCCATTGGCAATATAATCGTTGGTAACCAGCCAATATGAATCAGCCGGATCAATTGTCTTTTCCCCAACGCTCAAACTTGAAACCTTACCGTTTCTGATACCAAGTTTCATTCCGGCAACCCCTTCTCCTCCCCTTGAGGCTATTTTTTCAGCCATCCGAATAAACGATTCTCCTGATATTTTTATCAGTACAATTTCATTTTCGAAAGGCATCAATTCAAAAATACGTTCCACCGTAATTTCTCCCTGAGGCAAAGAAGCCCGTATTCCACCATAATTAACATAGGAAGCATCAGGCTGGAAATTCAAATTTTGCTCCTGACAATAAGCCTTTCCTGAATCCATCAAAATGTCAGAAACCAAATTGGTCAGTTTACTTTCAGGCTTTCCTTTTACAAGCGGGGCCGAACTGACTGCAACCATGGCTGACATGTCATGTTCAATACTGTCGCGATATGGCCCGACCAGCAATTCCACCAGCGAATCGGGTGGACCGGAATTAAAATCTATTGAGATATTTTTCGTATTTACTTCGCGTACAACGAGATGCTTGCTACAGGAAAATAATAATAAAATGACACAAAAAAAGAGGAATAAACGATGCATTAAAGTATATTTAAAAATGTAATTCTGAATACTAAATTGGTTGAACTACGGATAAAGATAAAAACAAATCAGAATTAAAATCGTTTGATTGAATAAAATATAACTGCTCATGGTTTCATTGATATACCGCATACATTTTGAACTTAAAACATATAAAATAGTAATTGTCTCCCTTGTGTTTCTTATGGCAAGTAGCGCTTTTGCACAGGATTATAAAACAATAACAGCACAAAAAGGCGATGGAATCTATTCATTACTGAAAAAAAACGGACTTTCGCCCACCGAATATCTTGATCAATTTATTGAACTGAACAAAACAAAGCTCGGCAAAGACAACACCCTAATAATTGGCAGAAAATACAGGCTGCCTGTTGCAGCAGAAAAGAAAACCCAAATTCAGGATTCTGCACCAGTTACCGAAGCCTCTCAGGAAAAAATCGTTTACGAAATTTTCGGAAATAATTACAAAGAAGTTACAATCGGTAGCAGGGAACTGAGCAAAGCAGTATTTTATTTAATGAGTGGGCACGGTGGTCCCGATCCGGGTGCAATTGGTACCCTCAGCGGGCACCTGCTCTGTGAAGACGAATATGCCTATGATGTAACTTTGCGACTTGCCCGCAACCTGACAGAACGTGGGGCAACCGTTTACATGATTATCCGCGACCCAAACGATGGCATCCGCGATGATCAGTTTCTGACTCCCGACAGGGACGAAGTTTGTTTTCCGGACAAAACTATTCCGCTCAACCAGCTTGCACGTCTGCGTCAAGGCACTGAAGCAGTGAACAAATTGTACCGTCTAAACAAGGGAAAATTTCAACGGCTGGTAGTAATTCATGTCGATTCAAGAAGTCAGAAAGAAAATATCGACGTTTTTTTCTACCATGACAAAAGAAGCGATGCAGGTAAAAAACTTGCCAATACTTTAAAGGTGACAATTGGAGAAAGATATGCGCGTCACCAGCCAACAAGAGGATACAACGGGTCGGTTTCAGAAAGAAATCTTTATGTCATTAAAAATTCATTTCCACCCTCAGTATTCATCGAATTGGGAAATATCAACCATACCCGCGATCAAAAAAGATTCATTTTATCGGATAACAGACAGGCAGTTGCCAATTGGCTCAGAGACGGATTAATTCAGGACTTCAACAAAAGTATCAAATGAACTCACTTGTTCCAGAAGGAAAAATTCTTGTTCAGTTCGATGGCGTTTGCATTTTATGTAGCCGAACTGTGAATTTTATCCTGAAGGCTGACCGACGCAAAAAATTTATGTTCCAGACATTGCAAAATTCGGAATCGAAAGAACCTGGCGACAGTGTGATTGTTACCGACGGACAAAAAACGTACAGCCATTTCGATGCTGTTCTAAAGATTGCAGAAGAATTAGGTGGAATTTACAGAATGGCAGCGATCTTCAGATTAATTCCCCGGAATTGGCGGCACTCGTTGTATCTGTGGATTGCCAGAAACCGCTATCGTTGGTTTGGAGTGCGGGAATCATGCTATTTGCCTTCCGCCGAAGAAATTGAAAGATTTGTTTAAAATGTATATCCTTAAATTTATCTTATGTCATTTAATTGTCATTGGGTAGTCATTAAGTTGCCATGAAATGACGACACAATGAACACAACTGACTGACGCAAAACACCAGATAGGTATGTAAACGGACATTCAATTATTTAAAAATCGAAATCGTCATTTTCGAATTGAATGTATCTGGCTGACAAGTGGCCAATCATACGGCCAAATCCTTCAATGGTATTCTGTGTCAGAAAAGAAATTTCAGCATTTTTAAGTTTCAGCAGCAACACTCCGTACAGCGCATTCAGACAAGCCTCCACTTCATTTTCGACTGACTTGTCCGATTTCCTTACAAACTCACTGATGGCATCGTGGTTCATCCGGTACAATCTCATGTAATCTCCATCCGACTGCGTTTCAATCATCTTCAGGTGGAACTCGTTCAAATCGTTTACCAGATTGGAAATAACCTGTAAATGTCCATTCTGCCTGATGTGTTCTTTCTCCATCACGAGCGCCAGATTATTATACCAGTCAGCGATTGCAGCACTTGTCTTTTCATCAGCATTGAACCGGCTGACAAGCTTTTTATCAATCAGTTCAGGATTAAAAGAACAAGCCCGTAGCAAATCTTCCACCTGCCACATATATAAAATATACTCGGCAATATTTGTTTTTCGTAATTCCTGAGCAATCAGCATGAAGTTTAAATTTTGGGTTACACATCAAAAAAATCATCCATGTCGCGGCGGTCCTTTTTAGTAGGTCTTCCGGTTCCACGTTCGCGGTTGAAGAAGCTGTCAATCTTCTGAACTTCAAGAATTTCAAGTTCCGAGGCGGGAGTTGTTTCAACCATAAATTCAGGAACCAGTTTGGCTGCCATCCGATTTTCGGTAAGAGCTAAAATCTTATAGCTGCGGGTTATCGGAGGTCGGCGTATATGGATGGTTTCGCCAACTTTTAATTCGCGCGAAGGTTTTACGTTCATGCCATTGATGGTAACTTTTCCTTTTCTGCATTCTTCGGAGGCCAGACTGCGTGTTTTATACAAACGCACAGCAAAAAGCCATTTGTCGATGCGAATACCCTCTGCCATCTTATTTGCGTTTATTAAAGAATGTCATGGTTTGGTGCACCCCGATGGTGCCAAAACTTTTAATAATTTCAACAGAAGTATCAATCATGGCCGGGAGCTCAAGTTTTTCCTGCTTGTCCCATTCTCCAAGCACATAATCAATTTGTTTTCCCTGCCTGAAATTATCGCCAATCCCTATGCGAAGCCGGGCATAATCCTGGCTTCCAAGCACCTCAGTGATATTCTTCAGTCCATTGTGGCCTGCATCGCTACCCTTGGCCCGAAGTCGCAGCGAGCCCAAAGGCAAAGCCAAATCATCAACCACCACCAGCAAATGATCAATATCGATATTTTCTTTCTGCAACCAGTAATTGACGGCTTTTCCGCTCAAATTCATGTAGGTAGTCGGTTTCAGCAAAATAAACGTCCGGCCTTTGAACTTATATTCGGCCAACCAGCCAAAACGTTCATCGCTAAAAACAATATTGGACGCATCTGTTAGAGCGTCCAATACTTTAAATCCTATATTATGCCGGGTATTTTCGTATTCTTTCCCCGGATTTCCCAAACCTGCAATCAGGTACTTCAAGATAAATTATTTTACAGATTAACCTTTACCACCAGCTTTTGCAGCTTTTGCAGCTCTTGTAATCATGATAGTTATAACCGGAACAGCTTGTGCGTTCAGAAATTCAAGATTTTCTCTCTTCAGTGAACTAACTTTGTAACTCTGGCCAATATCCAAATCATCCACATTGATATTGATTGTATCGGGAAGATATTTTACCATTCCTTTTACTTTCAGGGTGCGAAGATTCACTTTTAATTTACCCCCGTTGCGGATACCTTTTGCAAAACCTTCCACTTTTACCGGGATTTCAACTTTAATGGTTTTGTCATCAGTGGTGCGAAGGAAGTCAACATGCAATAACTGCTCTCTTACCGGATGAAATTGCTTATCCTGAATAATTGACTGAGTAACAGTTCCGTCAATGTCAAGATCAACAAGATATACGTTTGGCGTATAAATCAGTGATTTGAATTCCTTTTCAGGAGCATAAAAATGGACAGGTTCTTCACCTCCATAAAGTACTCCAGGTACTAATCCTTCGGCACGAAGTCTTTTGGTTTCTTTTTTACCTACTACTTCTCTCTTTGTGCCTTTAATTGAAATCGATTTCATTTTACTTATTTTTTTAAAATTTAAATTATGGTACTCAGTCCTCCCTTCCTGATGAAAGGGAAACAGCATGCATAACATGTGCTTCAGGAAAAAGCGGTGCAAATATATACAATTAGCCGTAATACAACGAACTAATTGATTGATTTTTATAAACTCTTTCAATGGCCTCGCCCAATGCTTTGGCTATTGGAATATATTTTATTTTTGATGATTCCTGTTTCCCCGGAATTGAATCGGTGAAATAAACTTCGGTCAATGCTGAATTTTCAATTTTTTCGTAGGCCGGTCCGGAGAGAACGCCATGAGCAGCAAAAGCACGTACACTATTTGCGCCTTTATCCATCATTAAATCAGCAGCTTTGGCAATAGTTCCGGCAGTATCGATCAAGTCGTCGACCAAAATAACATCCTTGCCTTTTACATCGCCGATTAATGTCATGCTGTTTACCTCATTGGCTTTTACCCTTGACTTGTGACAAATAACCATATCGGTTCCCAGCATTTTCGAATAAGTATTTGCGCGCTTGGTTCCACCGACGTCTGGCGATGCAATAATGAGGTTTTCAAGTCCCATCTGACTAATAAACGGGATGAACATCGAAGATGCATACAAATGATCAACCGGAACATTGAAAAAACCCTGAATCTGGTCGGCATGTAAATCCATTGTAATGATGCGATTAGCGCCGGCTGTTGAAAGTATATCAGCAATAAGTTTGGCCCCAATTGATACACGTGGTTTGTCCTTTCTGTCCTGACGGCCATAACCGAAATAAGGTATAACAGCAATGATCTTGTAGGCCGAGGCTCGTTTGGCAGCATCAATCATCAGTAAAAGTTCCATCAGATTTTCAGCTGGCGGAGGGGTTGACTGAATAATAAAAACATGAGAACCACGAATCGTTTCCTCATAACATGGTTCAAATTCGCCATCGGAGAATACCGGGCACGAAGTTTTTCCTAATTCAACACCTAAACTGTCACAAATTCGTCTGGTCAAATCCACACTCTTTGTACACGGAAAAATCTTTAAAGGGGCATTTTTTGACATTTGATCCTTTTTTAAATTTGTGTTTTGGAATTGCGGTCAAAGGTAAAAAAATCTTATTCTTATCCCTTGAAATTCATCGGCAAGTTCACTGTATTGAAGCAAAAACCGATATTGAAATCCGCATTAAAATTAGGACTGACCTAAAAACATTAGGTTTTATTGGCATTTTCAATGAAAGAAATTATTTCTTCCTGACCTGTTCCGTCAACAGAAGAACTGATTAGAATCGGAGGAAGTTCTTCCCATATCTCTTTCAATTCCACCGTGTAAGCAGCCACATTTTTTGCAGCAGTAACTTTTCCAACCTTATCAGCTTTGGTAAACACAATGGCAAATGGAATGTGATTTTCGCCAAGCCATGTTATAAATTCAATATCAATTTTTTGCGCAGCGTGCCTGATATCAATCAGAACAAACAAACAATACAAATTTTCGCGGTTCAGAATGTATCTGCTGATTAATTTTTGAAACTTTTCTTTTACCGAAATTGAAATTTTGGCGTAACCATAACCCGGTAAATCAACCAAATACCAGCTTTCGTCGATTATAAAATGATTGATTAACTGTGTCTTGCCCGGCCTGACCGAAACTTTTGCCAGGCTTTTCTGACCAACAAGCATATTGATGAGAGAAGATTTGCCCACATTTGACCGTCCGATAAATGCATATTCGGGCCGGTCGGGAGGCGGACATTTTTTCACATCGGTATTACTGATTATAAATCGTGCCTGTTTGATCATTCTGTTTAAATAATTGTATTTAATTGATTCCTTAACCGACGTACACTTCCAGCAATTTTGCTGAAGCGGAGGCTGGTTTAAGCAGTACATTTTCGATTGATGCCGGAATCAGTATCGTTTCGCCTTTTTGAATCGTTTCTGAGCCAGATTCAGTTTCGATTTTAACTTCGCCTTCAAGGCAAATATAGATTACAAAAGAATCAAGCTTATTGTAATCTTTCTCAACAGCCTTGTCCAAATCCAGTAAATTGGTGGTGAAATAGTTACATTTCACCAGTTCAACAGATTCGTTCAGTTTCGTTTTATATTGGGTTTTGTATTCAGGAATAAGCGTATAATCAATCGCATCCAAAGCCAGTTCGGTATGCAGCTCGCGCGGATTGCCCTGATCATCGCGACGGTCGTAATCGTAAATGCGGTAAGTTACATCTGATGTCTGCTGAATTTCGGCCAGCAAAATTCCTTTTCCGATGGCATGAACACGACCGGCCGGAATAAAAAACACATCGCCGGCAGTCACTTCTTCGAAATTCAGAATATCGGTTAACTCATTGTGCTCAAGCTTGAAAAGATATTTATCCTGATCAACTTCCTGATTAAATCCTGATTGCAATTTTGAACCTTGATCGGCCTGCAACACATACCACATTTCGGTTTTTCCGAATGCATTGTGTCGTTCTTTCGACATTTTATCATCAGGATGAACCTGAATAGACAAATCGTCATTGGCATCGATGAACTTTATTAATAGCGGAAATTCTATTCCAAAGTTTTCAAATACCCGATCACCAACCAGGTCTCCCATGTAAACTTCAATCAGTTCTTCAAGCGAATTACCAGCAAGCAAACCGTTTGAAACTAACGATACATTGTCTTCAACTCCTGAAAGTTCCCAGCTTTCGCCGCAATTGGGCAAATCGCCGAAATCTTTGTTCAGAACTGTCTTTAATTTGTTCCCGCCCCAGATTTTATCTTTGTAAACAGGCGTAAACTTCAGGGGATACAATCCTTCCATGCGTTAAGGAATAATTAAGTTTAAAATTTCAGGCTTAAAAAGACCTTTTCATCTGTGTATTATTTGTTCTTAAATTGTCAGATGGAACTCGCCAACAATCATTCTTCGGTGTCCCGATTAATCGGGATGGCTCGTTTCAGGTTAAAATTCGTAATCAACGGCAGCTCTTTCAATGGCATGTTGCCCTATTAATTCCGCAACTTTCAGATGTTCAGGATGAATGCGGTAAACTTCAAGTCCATCAAGCGATTCGAAATGTGTTATCAGACAGATGTCATACGATTTGGCTACAAGATCGTAATTAACGCCGACTTCAATGTATTTTAACTCATCAATTTTGTTGGCAAGGCCAAGCAAAGCTTCTTCTATCTTACTTATTTCTGTTTGTTTCCGGCTATCCGAATCGTAATCTTTTAGCTTAAACAGCACAACATGATTAATCATAACAACAACATTTAAATATATTTCTTCGGCGAAGTTAACATTTTCTATCCCTTGTTCCACAACGGTTCATTTTAGTGGTGTCGAAACCACTCACTTCATTATCTTTGATAAAAAATATCCAGTAAAACCTGAAATAAAATGTTTGATACGATTTCCTCAGAGGACATTCTGTTTATCGACATCGAAACAGTTCCTCAACATCCCGTTTTAAATGAACTTCCGGAGCACATGCAGCATTTGTGGGACAAAAAATCAAGTTATTTCAGAAATGAAAACCAACTTGCTGCAGATGTGTATGAAAGAGCCGGTATTTATGCCGAATTCGGAAAGATAATTTGCATTTCGGCTGGCGGAATTATTCAAAAAAACGGTGAAAGGTTTTACAAGGTGAAATCGTATCATGATAATGATGAGAAAAAGCTGCTGTCGCAATTCAACGACATGCTCGAAAAATTCACTTCAAATCCGGGGAAAAGGTTGTGTGCTCACAACGGCCAGGAATTCGATTATCCATATATTGCCCGTCGTACCTTAATTAACGGACTCAGGATACCACGGATTCTGGACATTTCAGGAGCAAAACCCTGGGAAATAAAGGAACGCCTGCTCGACACGCTGCAAATGTGGAAATTCGGCGACTATAAAAATTATACTTCGCTCGATCTGTTGTGCGCGGTATTTAATATTCCGACCCCGAAAGATGATATCGACGGAAGTCAGGTTGCCAAAGTGTATTATCAGGAAGGCGATCTTGACCGGATCATCCGTTATTGCGAAAAAGACACGCTTGCCCTTGCAAACCTGATGTTGCGCTATAAAGGAGAACCCATCATACCGATTGAAAACATGCTGATTGTTTAATTCTGTTGCCAATATGAAAAAAAATCTGTTGCTTTTAATGGTATTATTTGTCGTTATTGGTGCGTCAGCTCAATCGCAGGTTGACAGTTTGTTGCGACTTTGTGTAAATGCCTCTGAAAAGCAAAAATCAGAATTGTACCTGAAACTTTCGCATAACCTGAAAAATGATTCAGCAAAAAGTAATGCCTACTCCCATATGGCTTATCAACTTGCGGTCAAAAACAATCAGGTTCCGTTTCAGGCAAAGGCCTTGTATTATTTAGGTGAAACCTTATTCCATTCCGCCGAATACCAAAGTGCAATATCAGAATACCAAAAAGCACTTTCGGTATATTCAGAAATTAAAGACTCTGTTAGTATGGTCGATTGCCATAAAGCGATCGGATTATGCTATTATAATATGGATCAAGGAGATAAAGCAATTATACAATTTATTGAAGGGATGAAGCTGTGTGAAAATGACAAAAGAAGTACAGCGAAATTGCTATCAAATATTGCAATGACTCACAACCGAATGCGAAATATGAATGATGCTATTCAGAATTATCGTAAAGCTTTGGCATTGAACGCCTCGATTAAGAATTTCACAAGCATGGCCATAAATTACAATGGGCTGGGTGAGATTTATAAAACCATGAACCGACCGGATTCTGCCCTTATTAATTACTTAAAAGCTGCCGATTTGCATAAGAAAAGTGAATTTCAGGCTGTTACACTCTCGAACATTGCTGGTATTTACATGAATTATCCGGATAGCATGAATAAAGCGGTTAATTATTTAAAACAGGCATGGTCGATTTTTGGTCAGTTGGGATTGTACCAGTATGAAGCGGAATTCAAACAAGGAATTGGGATTATTTTATACAAACAAGGTAAATACAAATCAGCAATTGATGCATTTGAACAGAGTATCGAACTGAATGATAAATACAACAGAGGTTACAAAATAAAAACAACCTGCCACAATCTATTATCAAAAGTTCATGAGAAAATTGGAGACTATAAGACTGCCATGAAACACATGAAACTATTCATTCAATATTCTGACAGTCTGGCTCAAAAAGAAAAATACGAACAAATAGCAACGCTTGAAAAACAATACGAAACTGTAAAAAAGGAGAATGAGATCAATCGTTTGCAAGCTGAGCAGGAATTAACACTTATTCAACTCCGGAAAAACAAACAACTTAAACAACTTGGGATGGCAACTGCCTTACTCCTGTTGCTACTTGTATTTTTTGTCTCGATGAAGTACCTCGACAAGATTAAATCAAATCAACTATTGAAGGAAAAAAACCAGTTAATAGAACAAAGTGAACAGGAATTACGAATACTTAATGCTTCCAAAAATAAATTTTTCTCGATCATAGCCCACGATTTAAAGAATCCGTTACACGCCATTTTGGGCTATTCTTATCTCCTGAACAAAGACTATGATCGGTTTACCGAAGATGCGCGGCGTAAATTTGCACTCAATATTCACCAATCCACCAACAACATCTTCCGATTGCTGCAAAATCTTCTTGAATGGTCGCGGTCGCAAACCGGAAGGTTAAACTTCTCGCCTGCTGTGGTAGAATATCAGCGCATACTCGACAACTCGCTAAGTGTATTGCGATCCCTGGCCGATCAGAAAAACATAGTAATCAAAGCCGAAAATGATCCGGAATTAGAAATCTTTGCCGACCCGTTGATGATTGAAACTGTGTTGAGAAACCTTATTAATAATGCAATAAAGTTTACTCCCGAAGGTGGACAAATTGAAGTTTCAGCCAAAAGAGAAAACGATCAGATATTGGTCTCAGTAAGCGATAGCGGAATAGGAATTCCGGAAGAAGATACCAAAAACCTGTTTCGAATCGACTCAAAAGTAAAACGAAAAGGAACCAACAATGAAGATGGTTCAGGACTGGGATTAATTCTGTGCCAGGAATTTGTGGACAAGCACGATGGGAAAATCTGGGTTGAAAGTACGCTGGGAAAAGGAAGTGCGTTCACTTTTAGCATTCCTGCCAAAGCCATTGCCTGAATTTTTTCAGCCCACCAGCATTTGACCGGCAATTAATTCCGCTTTTTCAGCAGAAACGAGCTTCTCAACCAGTTTAAGCGAAAATTGGATGGCAGCACCCGGACCACGACCGGTAATGACATTGCCCGACTCGGTAACCGGATGATTCATAATTTCCGCCCCCTTCAGGAATTTTTCGAAACCCGGATAACAAACGGCCTGTTTGCCTTTCAATATTCCAAGATTTCCGTAAACAAGCGGCGCTGCACAAATTGCTGCAAGCGGTTTATTTTCATTATTGAACTTTACAATCTGCGCCCTCAAACCTTCATGGGCATCAAGGTTTGCAGCTCCCGGCATTCCACCCGGAAGAACAATCATTGATACATCGTTGTAATTTACGTCTTCAAATAATTTATCGGCCAAAACTGTTATTTGATGAGCTCCCGCTACTTCGAGTTTTCCGGTAACTGATGCTACAATAACTTCAAGGTCAGCCCTGCGCAAAACATCGATAATACTGATGGCTTCAATCTCTTCAAAGCCATCGGCCAAATGAACTGCAATTTTTTTAGTCATGATATTTTTTTTATTCAAAGATAAATCATACCGACAAGATTGTCGCTAGTCAAAGAATTTATTCTGAAAAAAATGTATTGCAATAAACCCGAAAATACCGCAGACGGCCACTATTCCCAAATCGGCCATATGATTTTTCAATTTGACTTTTCGTCCGTAAAGCCAGATGAAATGAAATGCCATTAATAGTAAATTGAGAAAAATCCAGTTCAATCCTTTTGAAGGGGAGAAGTAAAACCGGATAAATTTACTGTTATCGCTGGTCATCGAAACCTGTGCCGGAAACAACGATGAAAATATCTTGACTTCAGTCTGTTCTTCTTTCAGCTTCCAGGTTTCAGTATAAGTTTTGACAACCTGATAATCAGGATTTAATGCAATTGCTTTAATGTGATCTTCGCCTTCAATAATAACGGTATAATTAAACAAATCGCCATAAATTTTCAGATCGCAGTTCGATGCTACAAATCCATCAACCGGCCATTTTATTAGTTTATAGCCATCTTGCGTCAGAATATAAATTTCATTTTTATCAGAAAAAAGGTAGGCATAAAAGTCCTTGTTTTTAAAATCAACACAACTGATATGCCTGAATTTCAAACCATCAGGAAAGTCAATTTGCTTTACATACGGATTACCTTTGATCATTTTCAGATGAAATAGCTGATCTTTTGAGTCAACGATAAAATAACCTTCATCGATTGATTTTCGGGGAGTTGACAATCCTGAAACCGTTTTCGCCGGAAATGAAAAACCTTTCTGAAACAAGGCCGCTGAAAACATTTGGCTTTTTTCTTCCAGAACCTTGTTGGTGGCAGCATCAATAAAATCAATCCTCCAGGTAATCCTGAAAAAGTCTTCAGGCAAATCAAGCATTGTACGACCTGATTGGGATTCAAACAATGGATAAAGACCAGAAACGGGTGCATCAATTTCGTTGATTTTCAGGCGAAAAAAGGATTTTGCCTTTGCAATATCGTGCATGTCAAGCTCAACTCCGTCGATAGAATCGGGCATTGTACCAGAAGCAAGCAGTTGCTTTAAATACATCATCGGAAGTTTCTGCTCGTACTCCTCACGGGTATATTGCTGTCCTTTAGTGTCTTTCCAGGTCTTTTCGCTGATTCGATGAATCATAAAATCATCATAGATGCAACTGTACAGAATGAATGGCTTCCGGATGGGTTTCTCAAAAGCCATCCAATACAATTTCGGAAGAATGATTGCCAATGTGAGGATGGCAATAAACACCAGTAAATATCTGCTGATTTTTTCCATCTTACATTTCCCCCTTTCTGAACCTGTACGC
>DAITNH010000067.1:0-20155 GCA_036834745.1 Prolixibacteraceae bacterium | reverse complement strand
TTATGTCGTGGGTGTGAACCGTGTTGGTATTGATGGAAGTGAAATTGATTATTCAGGCAGTTCACAGGTTTTAAATCCCAAAGGAGAGCATCTTGTAAAATCATTGTCCGATACAGAGGAAGTACTGATTGCATCACTTTCTTTTCAGGAAATGGCCGATTTTCGCAGTAAATTTCCGGTACTGAACGATGCAGACGATTATTACTTAATTGAAAAGTAGTATATTGTTCTGCCTTATCACCTAAAAAAATATACGATGAAAGATTTATCAAACGTATTACCAAATTCGGACAGAAGTGTACATCTTATCCAAAGCTAATTAACTGTTGATGACAAAAAAAGTTCCTCATACCTTCGTAATTGTCTTTAGTATCATTGTTTTTGCTGCCATTTTAACCTGGATCATACCACCCGGTAAATTTGTAAAAGAGGCACAAATTATTGACGGTAAGGAACAAACGCTGATGGTTTATCACAAGATGAACGAATTGCCTGACGGACATCCTTCAAAAACCGTTGCAGAAGCCCAAACCTGGCAGATATTTTCGGCACTTTTTAATGGATTCGTAAAACAGGCCGGAATCATCGTTTTCATCCTGGTTATCGGCGGGGCTTTCTGGATAATGAACCAAACCAAAGCGATTGATGTAGCCATTTTTTCATTCCTGAAAAGAATTCGGAAACTCGATAAAACCCGTTTTTTGCGATATGTTGGGATCGACAATGTGGTCGTGATTTTCATCATGCTGTTGTTCAGTGCATTTGGGGCAATTTTCGGAATGAGTGAAGAAACCATTGCTTTTGCGATCATTTTTATTCCGTTGGCAGTTTCGATGGGTTATGATTCTATTACAGGAGTTTGCATGGTTTATATTGCTGCACACATTGGTTTTGCAGGAGCCATTCTAAATCCGTTCACCATCGGTATTGCACAGGGATTGGCGGGTATCCCGCTGTTCTCGGGCATTGAGTACCGCCTGTTTTGCTGGGTGGTAATTAATATTGCGGGTATTGGTTTCGTGTTGTGGTACATGGCAAAAATCCGGCGCAATCCAAAACTATCGCCCGTTTACGAAGAAGACGCGCACTGGCGTGAACACGTTTTGCAAAATGACGAAAAGACGGAGTATTACACTCCGAAAATGGCGTGGATTGTTTATGGCCTAATTACCACTGTACTCGTAGCATTTGCAGTAAAATATCCTGAATCTATCCTGAAAATTGGCAATTCATCTGTCAGTTTTCCTATTATTCCAATATCGGCCGCGCTGTTTGCATTGATCGGTTGGTTTAGCCTGAAAAAATCCATCCATTTTTTCATCCTGCTGATACTTGGCTATACCATTCTTTTCCTGATTGTAGGCGTGATGGGCTATAATTGGTATGTGATGGAAATTGCCACGCTTTTTCTGGCTGCAGGAATTGCTTCCGGAATGGCATTCAACCAAAGCGCCAACGAAATTGCCCAATCGTTTATTGACGGAATGAAAGATATTTATTCGGCTGCCCTGATTGTTGGTTTGGCTGGGGGAATAATTGTAGTGCTCGAAGATGGCGGGGTGATCGACAGTATTTTGTATGGATTGTCGAAGACACTCGGTCAGTATGGCAAGCTGGCTTCGGTCGAAATCATGTACGGCATTCAAACCCTGATCAATATTATCATTCCGAGCGGATCGGCAAAAGCGGCGATTACCATGCCCCTGATGGCGCCGTTTGGCGACCTGATTGGCATTTCGCGGCAGGCAACGGTGATGGCATTCCAGTTTGGCGATGGATTTACCAACATGATTACGCCAACCTCAGGAGTTTTGATCGGTGTGCTGGGTGTCGCCCGCATCCCATATCACAAATGGCTGAAATGGGTTTTCCCGCTGATTGCAATTCTTTTTGTACTGGGAATTTTATTGCTGATACCTACAGTAACCATGCAACTTAATGGCTTTTAGCGAAGTTCAGGCTAAATCTTATTTTATCCATTTTGCTTTCCACTGTGGATATTTTTTTAGCACTTTCAGCGGTGAATCGGTGTACCAGCTATAACCATTTCGGCGTTCATAGCCAATTTCTTCGAGGGTACTTTTTTTAATACCATCGCGGTCGGAAACATACGGAAGTTCGGTTTCCAGATCGTAAAAACGGGCCCACATGTCTCCGGCAACAGGATCGGTCACAATTCGCCGGTCTTTTTTCCCTTCAGCATTTGTGAAGGTATCCCAGCGGGTATTTTTCAGTCGGTGTGCATCCAGCCATTCAATTCCTCCCTGAACAGCACGAATAATTTTCGGCGATGGATTTTCAATTTCCATCAGGATTTCAAGCAATCCAACTGATTCGGCACCACTGAAAGAAGGCAATTCGTATGCACGCGCCTTGGCTGGAAGAAATGTGTTTTCATCGTGCTGGGCACACCAAACCGTTGGTTTTCCATCAACAATTATTTGTGTTTTCAGGATAACGTCTATACCACAATCCCATACTTTTTTCGAATCGGCCAACAGTTTCTCGTCGGTCACGAAGGCAAATAAAGGTTTCCGTTCGTTTATTTCCTTTAAAAGTTTTAATAAGCGGGTATGGGCATCGTCGTTGAAAGTAATGTGCGTGTAATAGCCTTTTTTTAGCGGGTAAAACATGGGCCATCCACCATTTTCATATTGGGCTTTCAGAATGAATCGGAGTCCGTTTTCCACCGCAGTTTTATAGGTTTCGTTGCCGGTTTTGGCGAACATTTTGGCCAGAAAGCGCATTTCTGTAGTGGTTGCTCCATTGTCGAAAATGGCATCCTGGCTGCTTTTTTCTTTCAGAATTTTGGCCTTTTGCATATCGGGAAGTGGCAGGTGAAAAGGTGTATTCTTTGGCCAGCCTCCCAAATTTCGCTGGTAAAGCAGCACGTTTTCAGCCACCCGCACAGATTCATCCGAACCGTACCATTCATCGGGCATTCCGGTGGCTACCGACGACCAGTTTTTTTCCGCCAGTGGTTTTTGTGCCGGTAACGTCAGGCTGCCAACTGCGAAAAAGAAAATCAATACAAGTTTTCTCATAACTTCAAAATTTAATTGACCGGGTATTTTCTAATAACCAGATATTTTAATTCGGTTGAACCGGCATTGCTGATTCCGTGTTCGCTGCCAACAGGGCAATAAAAACTGGTATATGCACCACCAGTGGTGGTCTTTCCATCAATAGAAAATTGTGCATTGCCTTCGAGAATGAAGAATATTTCATCACCCTCATGCTTGTGTGCAGCATGTGTGGCCTGATGAGGTGCAACAACACTCATTTTTACAGTTAGTCCGTCTTCCAGAAATTTTTGCGCGATAAACCAATACTGGTATCCAACCGAAGTTTTGACAGTCTTTACCGTATCAAACTGATTGATACAATTTTCAATGGTGTACTTTTTCACTTCCGTAGGAGTTTTCGGAGACTGATCCTGTGCAAATGCGAATATATTTGGCAATGCAAGTAAGAGAACAAGGAAAAAATAGGACTTCATAGTTGGTCGGTTTAAAGATTAAAATTAATGCTAAAGAAAAAATTGTTGATTGCATACCCTGGTGAATATACAATCAACAAAACTAATAAAAGAACAGTATTTCGCTGTCAATCGAAAATACTACTTTAAAGCAGCAGTCTCATCCGGTTTCATTACCAGTTCAACCTGATCTTCTGCAAATACTTTTTGGGCTAACTTCTGAATCTTCCTGCCGTCCAGTTTTTCATATATTTCAGTGGTATATTTTGGCAGTGGGGTGTATATACCATTGTTGATGTAGTTTTTTACCCGATCGAGAATATAGCCATTGTCCTTCAGCTTTTCGCTGGCTTCTTTCATGAAGTTCTCACGCGTTTTGACTACTTCCTGTCCGGTTACGCCGAACTCTTTCAGCTTTTTGATTTCATCGTACAACAGACCTTTCAGAAAATCGGCTTTTTTCGGATCGCAGGTAAAGCTCATCGTAATTTTGTAGTTGTTGGTTGGCCTGCTGGCCATTGTTGCACTTACACCTACACCATAAGTACCTCCTTCTTTTTCCCTGATGGTTTCGGTATAGCGCATTCTAAGTATATACTGTATGGCTTTCAGGTATTCCTCATTTTCAGGAGTATTGGTAAGTTTACCAAAATAATGTACATAAACCTGTGCTTTCGGATCTTTCATCGGAACTATGATTTCTTTTTCAGTCCTGCCTTTTTTCGGTCCCACTTTATTATCCTTCCAGAATTCTTTACGTTCGATGTCAGGGATAGAGCCCAGGTATTTCTCGATTAGCGGTTTCATTTTCACCGGATCAACATTGCCTATAAGCAGAAATTTGAAATCGCTGGCATCTTTAAAGCGTTCATTGGCAACGGTATAAGCCTGGTCAAAATTAATTTTGTCAAAATATTCCGGATTAATCAGATTTACCCGCTTGCTGTAATTACTCATCAGCATTTGCAAAGTATCCGAGAATGCACTGTTGGGGTCTGATTTTCGGTTTTGCAAAAAGGCTTTATTTCGGTCGATCATCGCTTTTAAAGCAACATCGTCGCGGCGGGGAGCTGTAAATTGAAGATAAATGAGTTGAAGCATGGTTTCGAAATCGGCGACTGTCGAATTACAAATGATCATTTCTTCCAGATCGGTTAAAACGGGAGATACACTCACCATTTTGCCGGTCAATACTTTGCGTAAATCCTGAGAAGAGTATTTGCTTACTCCGCTAATATTTTTTGCGCTGGCCGCAAATCCTGCAGAGGGCAAATCTTCGGCAGGGTACAACGAAAGACCACCATTGCTGAATGCCTGAAGCTGTATTTCGTCATCCTTGTTGTCGGTAGGTTTGAAATAGACGGCAACTCCGTTTGCCAGCGTGAATTTTGTTCCGTCGAAATCTTTTATTTTTTCTTCCTTCACAACCGGCGAACCTTTCAGTTCTTCGGAAATCAATTTTGTATCCACAATTTTATCCTGATAAGGATCAATTTTAGACTGCTGAACTTCAGCCAGTGCATTTCTTATTTCAGTATCAGTTGGCATTTTGACACCTTCCTTTTCAGGTCCGTGAACGACAATAACCCTGTTTTCATCGGTCATCCATTTTTTTGCCAGTCCGTTAATCTGATCTAAGGTGATTGTGGGAAGAAAGCTTTTTGCCAGTTCGTTTGAATAATCGGCGCTTGGACTTGGATAACCATCGGTGTAATGCGACATGTAACGAAATACATAACTGGACGACATTTGTTTGTCTTTTTCTTTAAATGCTTTTTCGTATGAAACCAGCGATCTTTTTTTAGCGCGATCCAGTTCTGATTCAGTAAATCCATATCTTTTAACCCGCTCATTTTCAATCATTGTGGCCTTTAATGATTTAATCGGATCGTTGTTTAAAGCATTAATTCCGACATAATAGGCTTCCTGATTTTTATTGAATGAAGTGTATCCGGAAGAAGCTGAAATCATTGGCGGATTTTCTTTCTGCAGAAGTTCGTTGTAACGGTCAGAAAGCATGGAATTGTATAACGAATACATCATCCTGGATTTAACATAGCCCAGATCCTTCGTTTCTGTTCCAGGATGTTTAATGTATTGCGTGAAAGTGATGTTTTGTGCTTCTTTATCAGTAGCCATGGTAATCTCAAGCTCTTTATTGTCCGGAACGAGTTCTTTTTTTCTCTGGATCGGAGTTTCTTTTTTAGGAATAACGCCAAAGGTTTTTTCGATTTTAGCAAGCATTATTTTTTGGTCAATGTCGCCAACCACAATTACAGCCTGAAGATCAGGACGGTAAAAATCCTTATAGAACTTACGCAGTAAATCCGGATCGGCATTGTCAATGACATCCAATGTTCCGATTACATTGTGTGTGGCGTATTTCGTACCGTTGTAAATTACTTTATTGGTTACGTCGCTTAAGCGGCGATTTGCACCACCACGTGTTCTCCATTCTTCATGAATTACTCCACGTTCTTTGTTGATTTCATCGTTCTGATACGAAACATTGGTAGCCCATTCATGTAAAATGAGTAAAGTCGAATCAACCAATGCTTCGCGGGTGGTTGGAATGTCATTCAGGTTATAACAGGTAATACTTGAACTTGTGAAAGCATTAACCCCTTTTCCGAACGAAACGCCATTTTTCTCCATGTAGTTCAGCAATGCTTTATCCGGAAGGTTTTTTGTTCCGTTAAAAGCCATGTGTTCGCAAAAATGAGCCAATCCATTTTGATTTTCATCTTCGTCGATGGCTCCGGTATTAACTACAAGATAAAACATAGCCCGATCTTTCGGCAATGTGTTTTTCTGAATGTAATAGGTTAAGCCGTTGTCAAGTTTTCCGCTTAATACGGCCGGATTAAGTGGTACTTCCTGGGCTGACACCATTGTATAGCCCCATAAGAAAAGAACAAAAAGAAGGTTTTTCATGTTTGAGGATTTTTTTTGATTATGTGAGTTTTTCATAACAAAAATCAGACACTTTCAGGAATAAATAAAACAAAATGTTGTTAAACATTAAAACAATTCACGCTGTCTTTTAGACGATTGAATTGGAATTGCATATATCAGAATTGATATGAGAAGTATTGTTGTCAAGTGTGGAATAAACACCTGTTTTACTATTTTTGAAGAAACACTTTTTTAAGCGTGATATGAACACTAAAACATGAGATAAATTTATATTTTTGCTTCAATTTGTTATTTGTACAATTAAAGACCAACCCAAATACCATGAAAAAAATTCTGTTTTTATCTGCCACAGTGATGTTTTTGGCAGCCTGCACACAAAAAGTCTGGGAAAAAACTTCGGACGGAGTGCTTATTCATCCAAAATCCAAAATCGAAAACGGGGCACGAACCATCAGCCTTAAAGTAATTAACGACCAGATTATCCGGGTGGTGGCCTCTCCTACTGATTCAATTACAGAAACGAAAAGTCTTTGTGTAGTTGAAAATGCTGCTCAACCTGTGAGTTTTGAAGTCGTTGAACAAAACGACAGTGTAATTCTTTCAACCGCAAAAGTTAAAGCCAAAGTTTCTATGGCAACCGGAGCAGTGGTTTTTTACGACGAAAACAACCGGAAGATTCTTCAGGAAAGAGCCACCGAAGGCAAATCATTTGCTCCTGTAACTGTTGAAAATACAACTGGTTATTCCTTTTCACAGGTTTTTGAATCGCCCGACGATGAAGCATTTTACGGCCTGGGACAACACCAGTCGGATGAGTTCAATTACAAAGGACTCAACGAAATTCTTTATCAGTACAATACAAAAGTGGCGGTTCCGTTCGTGGTGTCGAATAAAAACTACGGCATTTTATGGGATAATTATTCAGTCACCAAATTTGGCGATCCACGCGATTATGCCGAAATGGATCAGTTTAAACTTTACAATGACAAAGGTGAAGAAGGCGGATTATCAGCCCTTTACTATACCAATTCCGACACAAACAATGTTTTTGTAAACCGCAACGAATCGGCAATCGACTATGAAAACCTGACAACAATCAAAAAGTTTCCCGAAGGATTTCAGTTCAACAATTCGACCATCGTTTGGAAAGGTCAGATCGAACCCAAAGAATCAGGTGAATTTCATTTCAAATTGTATTACGCAGGATACACCAAAGTTTACATCAACGACGAGCTGGTGGTTGCCGAACGCTGGCGCACTGCATGGAACCCAAATACCTACAAGTTCAGCAAAGAATTAGAACAAGGCAAAAAGTATTCTATTCGTCTGGAATGGAAACCTGATGGCGGAACTTCCTACATTGGTCTGAAAGCCTTGAGTCCGCGAAGCAAAGCAGATCAGAATGCCTTGTCGCTGACTTCTGAAATGGGCGATCAGATCGACTATTATTTTATCCGAGGAAACAATATTGATGAAGTAATCAGCGGTTACCGCGCTGTGACTGGCAAAGCGCAGATCATGCCAAAATGGGCGATGGGTTACTGGCAGAGCCGCGAACGCTACAAATCGGCTGACGAACTGATTGATGTAGTGAAAGAATACCGCAAGCGCCAGATTCCGCTCGATAATATTGTACTTGACTGGAGTTACTGGCCCACCGAATCATGGGGTTCACACGAATTTAATCCTGAATTCTTTGCCGATCCTGCCGGAATGGTGGACAAAGTGCACGAGCTGAATGCCAAAATCATGATTTCAGTATGGCCAAAATTTTACCACACAACCGATCATTACAAGGAATTCGACAGCAAAGGCTGGATGTACCAACGTGCCACAAAAGACAGCGTGCGCGACTGGATTGGAAAAGGATACATTGGTTCGTTCTACGATGCCTACAATCCGGATGCCCGTAAATTGTTCTGGACCCAAATGAAGGAACACCTTTATACCAAAGGATTTGATGCCTGGTGGATGGATGCTTCTGAACCTGATATTCTCTCGAATGCCAGCATCGAATACCGCAAAGAACTGATGACACCAACTGCTCTCGGGCCTTCAACCAAATACTTTAATGCGTATGCGCTGATGAACGCCGAAGCGATTTACAACGGTCAGCGTGAGGAAGATCCCAACAAACGGGTTTTCCTTCTGACACGTTCAGGATTTGCCGGGTTGCAGCGTTATTCAACCGCAACCTGGAGTGGCGACATTGGCACTCGTTGGGAAGACATGAAAGCACAGATTTCAGCAGGTTTGAACTTTGCCATTTCCGGAATCCCCTACTGGACAATGGATATCGGTGGTTTTTGTGTTGAAAACCGTTATGTACGCGCCAAAGAAGGTTCTGAAGATTTGAACGAATGGCGCGAACTGAATTCCCGCTGGTACCAGTTTGGCGCTTTCTGTCCGCTATTCCGCAGCCACGGGCAGTTCCCGTACCGCGAAGTTTACAACATTGCTCCTGAAAATCATCCTGCCTATAAAAGCATGGTTTACTCGAACAAACTGCGATACCGCCTGATGCCATATATTTATTCACTGGCCGGAAAAACGCATTTCGAAGATTATACCATCATGCGTGCGCTGATCATGGATTTCAATGGCGATACTCAGGTGAACAACATTGGCGACCAATACATGTTCGGGCCTTCGCTGATGGTTGCCCCGGTTTACAAATACAAGACAACAACCCGCGAAGTTTACTTTCCTTCGGACAATGGCTGGTACGATTTGTATTCAGGAAAATACATCGATGGCGGACAAAAAATTAATGTTGATGCACCTTACGAGCGGATGCCACTATTTGTAAAAGAAGGTTCGATTGTGCCGTTTGGTCCTGAAATTCAATACACCGGCGAAAAGCAGGCTGATGCAATTACATTGTATGTTTACACCGGAAAAGATGCTGAATTCAAATTGTATGAAGACGAAGGAGTCAACTACAATTATGAAAAAGGAAACTTCAGCACCATTCAGTTCAAATACAATGAAGAATCCGGAAAACTGACCATCGGCGATGCAAACGGATCTTTCGAGGGAATGTTGAAAACACGGAAATTCAACATTGTTTGGGTTGGAAAACAAAAACCTGTTGCATTTGACCTAAGCAAAAAAGCAGATGCCACAATTTCTTATGAAGGAAAAATGGTGGAAGTAGCAAGGCCATTGTAGAGACAGGATATGTCCTGCCTCTGTGCGAATCGTTTAATCGAGACATCAGAAAAACCTTTTTCAAAGCCGCGATGCTTTGAAAAAGGTTTTTCTGTATGATAGCATACAAATTGCAAAAAATCATTTTCTTTGTGTAAACAAGCTGATATTAAACCTGGTTAATCATGGAAGCGATGGAAGATATTTTTCAGAAAATAGGGACAACACAAACGTTGAGTCAGAAAATTGAGCGGAATATCGAGCGTGCAATCCGTGAAAAGAAGCTGCCAATCGGAGCTAAACTCCCTTCGGAACGCGAGTTGTGCGAAATGTTTGCTGTTAGCCGTACTGCTTTGCGCGAAGCGCTGCGAAGACTGAGTGCCCGTGGACTGATCGAAATCAAAAAAGGAAGCGGGATGGTCGTCACTAAAATTGAATTGAAAGATGCCATCAGTTCGCTGAACTTGTATTACGACTTGAAGTTTGACGAAAACCTTATCAGCCAAATCATTGAACTTCGTTTGGCTTTTGAGCCTGAAATTGCCAAAATGGCTGCGATTAACCGCACAGACGAGGATCTGAAAATCATGGAGGCCAATCTGGTTGAATTTGCCAAATGCAATCCGGACAACACTCAGCTCGAATCAGATATTGACAACCGTTTCCATTTGGCGGTTGCACGGGCAACCGAAAATCCGTTCGTGATCATTACCATGGAACCCGTTCACAATTTACTGCCCCGGATGCGCAATTTTATTTATGCCAACATTGATGGAGAAAAGGAAATCACCCTCGGTTATCACAAGGAAATCGTGAATGCCATCCGTGAGCGGGATGCCGATCGGGCCTACGAAAAGATGCAGGCCCACATTGATCGCAACATGCAGGTTTATAACAAATTTTTCAAGCATTCCTGAAGTAAAACTTTTCCAAAGCTTTATTACAATTTATAAAGCTTTGGAAAAGTTATTAATTAATTAAGAAAGAATTTCCTTTACCTGGTTATAAACATTTTCAGCAGTAAATCCGAGTTTTTCATCCAGAACGGTATATGGAGCGGAGAATCCAAATGATTCCAAACCAAATACTTTGCCGTCGGCGCCAACCAATCCTTCCAGATTAACAGGCAATCCGGCAGTCATACCGAATTTTTTAACTCCTGAAGGCAATACACTTTGCTGGTATTCTTTGCTTTGGCTGCGGAACAATCCTTCTGAAGGAACCGAAACAATCCGGCATTTGATGCCTTCTTTTTCGAGCAATACCTGACCTTCAACCAATGTGGCAACTTCAGAACCACTTGCCAACAGAATCACATCAGGAGTTCCGTCTGTGTCGGTAACAATGTATGCACCTTTTCCTGCCTGCTGAGCTTCGGCATAGCGATCGCCTTTTGAAGGAAGGTTCTTAATGTTTTGACGCGATAAAATCAACGCGGTTGGCGAATCTGTGTTTTCGAGGGCCAGTTTCCATGCAACGGTAGCTTCTTCAGCATCAGCCGGACGAAGTACCAAAGTTGAATTTTTGCCGTGGTGGTTTTTCAGTTTTTCCATCAGGCGAATTTGGGCTTCCTGCTCAACCGGCTGGTGTGTCGGACCATCTTCCCCAACACGGAAAGCATCGTGTGTCCAAACATATTTTACAGGCAATTGCATCAGGGCGGCCATGCGCACTGCTGGTTTCATGTAATCGGAGAATACGAAGAAAGTGCCACAAACCGGAACGATACCGCCGTGTAACGCCATTCCGTTCATGATACAAGCCATGGTCAGCTCGCAAACTCCAGCCTGAAAGAATGATCCGGAGAAATCGCCTTTTGTAAATGCTTTGGTTTTTTTCAGGAATCCGTCAGTTTTGTCAGAGTTTGAAAGGTCCGCTGAAGAAACGATCATGTTTTCAATTTCTCCTGCGAATGCGGCCAAAACGGTACTCGAAGCAGCGCGTGTTGCAGTTCCGGCTTTCTGCACAATTTTATCGAAATCGAATGCTGGAGCTTCGTTGCTGAAGAAAGTTGCAAGTTTAGCAGCTAATTCAGGATTGGCATTTCTCCATGCCAGTTGAGCTGTTTTTTTCTCTGCAGCAGCGGCAATCAATTCTTTCTTACGTTGGTCGAACATTTCCTGAACATCGTCAAAAATGACAAACGGATTTTTAGGATCGCCATTCAGGTTTTCGATTGATTTTTCGAATGAAGCGCCTGCTTCGCCCAAAGGCATTCCGTGTGTAGCGCACTGACGTTCGAAGCTTGAACCGTCGGCTTTTAATGCACCCAATCCCATGATTGTTTTACCAATGATCAGGGTTGGTTTTTCGGTTTCGGCATTGGCTTCTTTCAATGCAGCGCGGATTGCATCGGCATTGTTTCCATCAATGGTAACAACTTTCCAGCCCCATGCTTCGTATTTTTTTGCGGTATCTTCTTTGGTAACCTCTTTGGTTTCGGTTGAAAGCTGAATATCATTTGAATCATAAAACATGATCAGGTTGCTCAGTCCGAGAAATCCGGCAATACGACCGGCTCCCTGTGAAACTTCTTCCTGAACACCACCATCAGAAATAAAAGTGTAGGTTTTGTGTGCCATCCATTCGCCAAAACGCTGAACCAAAAAGCGTTCAGCAATAGCTGCACCAACAGCCATTGTATGTCCCTGGCCGAGTGGTCCTGAAGTGTTTTCAACTCCTCTGGCAGGTTCTACTTCAGGATGGCCGGGAGTTGGGCTGCCCCATTGGCGGAAATTGGACAGTTCGTCCATCGTGTAGTTGCCATTCATTGCAAGAATCGAGTATAACATTGGCGACATGTGCCCCGGATCCAAAAAGAAACGGTCACGGTTGATCCATGTCATGTCGCTTGGATCGTAATTCAGAAATTCCGAATAAAGAACAGTTACAAAATCGGCACCGCCCATTGCACCGCCCGGATGGCCTGATTTGGCTTTTTCAACCATTGCTGCCGACAGTATCCTAACATTATCAGCTGCTTTTGTTACGAGGTTTTTTCCCATTTTTTATAGTTTGAATAATTAAATTTGAATGCAAGTTTGCCAACTGTGATCTTTATTACAGCATTTTCGATCCAACTTGTATATACAAGATAAATGCCCGGCAAATATAGTAATTACACTAAACTTACCGGGCATTTTAAGTTCAAAAGAGAGAAAAATTAATATTATTTCGGAGGAAGGATTCTTACCATTACAACACCTTCAATTTCCGAAATCATATCTTTTATAACAGCAGGAACAGTGCCATCAATGTCAATAATGTTATAGGCAATTTCGTCTCTGTTCTTGTTAAGCATGTTTGAAATATTTAAACCTTCATGGGCCAGCAATGCAGAAATCTGGCTTACCATTTTCGGTATATTCTTGTTTGCCACCAGTATTCGGGTTCCGCCGTTGCGTTCCATTTCAGCGGTTGGAAAATTTACCGAATTCACAATATTTCCATTTTCCAGATAATCGATGGTTTGATTTACAGCCATAATAGCACAATTGGTTTCCGACTCTTCGGTGGAAGCTCCAAGATGCGGAATGGCAATAATGTTTTTTACATTGATCAATTCATCCTCCGGAAAATCAGTTACATATTTTCCTACTTTTCCTGATTCAATGGCTTCAATCATATCCTGATTGTTCACCAGACCACCACGGGCAAAATTCAGGATTTTCACCCCGGTTTTCATCATTTTTATTTTATCCTTATTGATGAAACCTTTGGTTTCAGGCATCTGCGGAATTTGAAGTGTAACAAAATCAGCATTGGAAAGAAGCGATTCCAAACCTTCAGCCTTTTTTACATTTCGGCTCAGTTTCCATGCGTGGGCAACCGAAATGTAAGGATCGTAACCAATCACATTCATACCAAGTGCCTGAGCTGCATTTGCTACCAAAACACCGATGGCGCCGAGACCTATTACAGCCAGCGTTTTTCCACGGATTTCGGTGCCGCCGAAGTTGGATTTGCCTTTTTCAACCAGACCGGGAACTTCACTTCCTTTGCCTTTTAAAGTTTTGGCCCATTCAATTGAATTGGCAATATCGCGCGATGCAAGCAACATTCCGGCAATTACAATTTCTTTAACTCCATGGGCATTGGCGCCGGGAGTGTTGTAAACAACAATTCCTTTTTCGGTGCACTTTTCGACTGGAATATTATTGACGCCTGCACCTGCGCGTGCAATTGAAAGCAAGCTCGCTGGCAACTCCATGTCGTGCATGGCCTGACTACGAACGATAATTGCATCAGGATTAGCGAACTCACTGGCAATTTCGTATTTGTCGAGAGGAAAAATTTTCAATCCTTCCGGATCGATCTTATTTAATGTCTGAATTTCGAACATGATGTTTGGTTTTTTTGTCATGAAAAAGTATGACAAAGATCACAAATTTATTTAAAAAATCGCAGCCGTTTCGATGAAAAAAAACGGATTAAGCGCGAATTATGCGGGTAAATATAATTTTTTGTAATTCAAATTTATTTAACAAATACAATCAGAATTCAGTTCTGTTAAATAAAAAAAAATTACATTCCGTTTGTAAATTTAATGTGACTTGTTTGTTAAAAAGTGTAAAATATTCTTAGTTTTGATCGCAGATTAAAAATGACATATCGCGTTTTGCTATAAAACTTAACTATTAACCTAAAAATTGCTGCTTATGAATTGATGTTTTTTTTGTGAAGACCATGCAATCGATTGCAAGTTTTCAAAGAAGCCCCTCCAGATGGTGTTGATTATTAATTGCTTCACCAACAAAATCAAACTAATTATTTTAACTAACAGATGAAATTATGAAAAAAATCCGAAGATTAGGCCATTTCCCTTTCGGAAATGGTTCGCAAATTCTTTTGAAGATTAAATTACTTTCTGTCGGTTTGTTATTTGGATTCGCCTCTGTAGCTGCAGATGGTTTATCTCTAAATACAAATCCGGAGCAGGTAATTAATCCTGCTGAGCAGCAGAAGCAAGTCAGCGGGACGGTCAATGACAGCCAGGGGATTCCGATTCCGGGAGCCACCGTTATTGTTTCCGGTACCAATATTGGTACAATCACCGATACTGATGGGAAATTCAGCCTCAGTGTACCTGCAACTGCAAAAGACCTCCTCGTAAGTTTTGTTGGAATGGTTGCCAAAATTGTACCCATTGGCAATAATTCAAATTTCACAATCGTACTTGCCGAAGAGAATGTTGGTTTGGAAGAAGTGGTGGTGGTAGGTTATGGCACCCAGAAAAAGGAAAGTGTTGTAGGTGCCATTTCACAGGTTGATAACAAAACACTGATGCGTACGGGAACTTCCAATGTTACCAATGCCATTGCCGGTAAACTTTCGGGAGTTTTGACCATACAGCAGACTGGTGAACCTGGAGCTAATGACGCTGAAATTGTTATCCGTGGTTTGTCGAGCTGGAACGGTTCGCAACCTTTGGTACTTGTTGACGGTGTTGAACGCGACTTTACTGATTTGGATCCGAATGAAATCAACTCCCTTTCAGTATTGAAAGATGCTTCGGCTACTGCTGTATTCGGTGCAAAAGGTGCAAACGGCGTTATTCTGGTGACCACAAAAAGTGGAAATCTGGGAAAACCAAAACTTGACTTTACTGCCTCTTACGGCGTTCAGAAAGCCACCAGAATTCCTGATCATATCGATTCATACAC
Source organism: Prolixibacteraceae bacterium (assembly GCA_036834745.1). GTDB lineage: Bacteria > Bacteroidota > Bacteroidia > Bacteroidales > Prolixibacteraceae > Aquipluma. The sequence continues at coordinate 4,948 of DAITNH010000067.1, read as the reverse complement.
TACCATGTCGTTGCTGAATGTGGCCCGCATGAATGGTGGACAATATACCGACCTTTTGCCTGAGAGTATTCTTGAAGAGTACAGAAACCCTTCAACTCCGTTAAATGCTCTTCGATATCCGAACGTGAACTGGTTCGACGAATTGTCAAAACCTTACGCTCCAACAGTTAATGCCAATTTCAATGTAACCGGTGGAACCAAATTCATTAAATATTTCTGTTCGTTGGGTTTTATGAACGAAAGTGGATTTTTTGAAGCTAAAAAGGATGGTTACTATGATATGAATTACCATTACAATCGTTTTAACTACCGCGCCAATGTGGATTTTGACCTGACTCCTAAAACGCAACTATCCTTCAAAATGGGTGGTGAAACCGGGATTAAAAATCAGCCCAACAGTTCACCATGGCGTAATTTATACGCTACCAGTCCGGCTCGTTTCCCTGCTTATTTTCCTGATTGGGTACTTGAACAGGTTCCTGATACAGATTATCCTGATGCAAGGGGAATGCGACTGGCAGAAGCATTTGGTGAATACACCGGTAACCCATACACTTCATTAAATACAGGTGAGTTCAGACAATATGTGGATTCAAAATTATTTACTGACCTTATTCTGGATCAGAAACTGGATTTTATCACCGAAGGTTTATCTTTTAATGGAAAAGTATCAATGAGTACCTATTTCCGTAACAGATCGTTGGTGGCAAACTGGGGCTTTCCTCAATATAAACTTGACTATACAAAAATTGGTACAACCTCAAATCCATGGACACGTTCGGGTCAGGCAAATGAAGTTTATACCCAGGCGCCATTGGATATTAACGTGGGCGGCTTGGAGGACGATTATTACCGCGATTTGTATTATGAGTTTGCCCTTAATTACAGCCGTACCTTTGGCAACCATAGCGTTACAGGCCTGGCTTTGCTGAACCGGCAGGAAAAAAATAAGGGAACTGATTTTGCTTATTTTAATGAAGCGCTGGTTGGCAGGACTACCTACGATTACAAGCACAAATACCTGGTTGAATTCAATGTTGGTTATACCGGTTCAGAGCGTTTTGCTCCCGAAAACCGTTTTGGATTATTTCCGGCAGGCGCTATCGGATGGGTAATTTCTGAAGAACCTTTCTTTAAAGCAGCAGCTCCTTTTGTCAGCAAGATGAAATTGCGTTATTCCGACGGGATAGTTGGTAGTGATTATGCCAGAAGCAGATGGCTCTACCAAAGCGACTACTATAAGGATTCACGCGGTTATATTCATGAAGACCTTGGAGCCAACCTGGTTGCACAATGGGAAGAAGCCCGCAAACGTGACATTGGTCTTGAACTTGGATTATTTAAGGACCAGTTTACGCTGGTTGTTGACCTTTTTGATGAACAACGTGATCAGATGTTGCTGGTACCGCGAAGCGCTACCATGTTAATTGGTAACTCTTATAAGGAACGTAACCTTGGAGAAGTGAAGAAACATGGTATTGAAGTTGAAATCGGCTTCAATAAAGTAGTCAATAAGAATTTCAATTATTTTCTGAAAGCCATTATGGGTTATAATGAAAACCGTGTATTATTTAAAGACGATCCACCTTATGCACCCGATCATACCAAATTGGCCGGAAAACCACTTACTGAAATGCTGAGCAACGAGTTTGGACTCGAAGGACTCGAATTAAGTGGTGTTGAATTGACTGGTACCGGTTATTATACATCGGTTGATGATATTCACAACAACCCATCACCCATCGCTTTGGAAAAACTTAACGTGGGCGACTACAAATTCCTCGATTATTTGACTGACGGAACCATCACCGCCCTCGATAAGCACCCCATTAGAGGCTTAACTTATCCTCCGTTTACATTCTCATGGTCAAGTGGTTTTACTTACGGGAACTTCGACTTCAATTTTATGTTCCAGGGTAACCTTGGCAAGTACGTTCAATACAACCAGACCTACGAAGTTGAGTTTATTAAAGGTGACTGGCGTATCCACTCTTCACAACTGGATTACTGGGCGCCAAACAACCCATCGGCCAACCATTCTACCTTGCATTACAGCGGTAGTAGCAGTGCCGATATTTTGTTCTGGGGTGGTGGCGAGGCCGACCGCGGATACCAGGTGATGATTGAAGACCGCTTCTTCCGTAATGCCGACTATGTGCGACTGAAAGAAGTTTATGCAGGTTATACTTTTGATCCGGGTTTATTAAACAAATTGGCCGGCGTTTCCAGCTTTCTTGTTTATGTTACCGGTAATAATCTCTGGACTTTAACCAATTTGATTGAAGGCGACCCTGAACGTAAAGATTTCCAGCAAGGGTTTTATCCACAGATGTCAACCTTTAAGGTTGGTGTGAAGTTCGTATTCTAATTGTAAAATCTACGATCATGAAAAAATATATCATTCTATTAGTAATGACAGGGATAATGATGGTTACTCCGTCATGCCTTGAAGAATACCTCGATCAGGCACCCGAATCCGGATTGAATGAAGAAGAGGTTTTCTCGAAATATGCCAACTTCAGGCAATACTTCTATGGCGTTTACGAAGGTCAGAAACGTTTTGGAACCAACTGGAGAGATTATAATATCAAAACCGCATTCCCGCTTTATTTCAACTCATGGGATCAGAAATGGACCTGGGAAGGTGTAACTGACGCGGCAGATATGGGACGTTACATGGAAGGCCATACTTTCAAAAGCGGACAGGTTTCTGCCTTTATTAACAAATTTACCTACGATGGCAACCGGAGACCGATTCTGGAATCCATGTTTATGGCAATTCGTAAATGCAACATGGTACTGCAGAACATTGATAAACTTCAGGATGCCGAACAGGAAATCAAAGATGATTTTGTTGGACAGGCTCATTTTGTGCGTGCATTCTGCCATTTCGAACTGATGCGTTTATGGGGGCCAATGCCTTATCTTACCAGCGTTATTGGACTTGACGACCAGTGGGATATTCCGCGTTTGTCGAAATACGAGACCCTGGCTGCAATTGCCGCCGACATGGATACTGCTGCTACCTTTTTTGAAAAAGCAGGTTTAATGCGCCGCGATCCGGGCCCGGGCCAGGCAGGTCACCTTGCCGATCCGGAACAGGCCCGCCCGAATGGAGTTGCCGCGAAAGCCTACAAAGGACGTGCATTGCTTTATGCTGCCAGCCCGCTGAACAACGATAAAGGGCAAAAAGCCTGGGAAGATGCCGCAAAAGCCAACTGGGAAGCCATTCAACTGGCCGAACAAAATTTGTATGGTTTGCTGAGCGCTGCCGATTACAAGAAAAATTATGTAGGAACCACCTATACCAACGAACAGCTATGGGCATGGACTGCAGGTAACCTTTCCTGGAACAATGGTTTTTTTCAGGGAATAGTAGCCGGTGTAATATCTGATAGCAAATCTTCCTGGTCGGGTGTTTGTCCTACCCAGAATTTTGTAGATAAATTTGAAACCAAATGGGGAGAACCGCTGAATACGGAAGCCGATCGCGAGGCCGCCATTGCAGCCGGCCATTACAACGATCAGGATCCTTACAAAGACCGTGATCCGCGTTTCTATATCGACATTGTTTACAATCAGGCTCCTTTAACAGGTTGGTCGGACAAAAAAGCACAGATATGGTTCGAAAATAAAGCTGGCGTTGTTTCTTACGGCGAACTTATCAATCCAACAGTTTATTTAGGTAGAACTTATACCGGTTATTACATCCGGAAAATTTGGGGAGAAGGCAGTACCAAAGACAGAAAATCGGTAATACATACCGACCCGTTGATCCGTTTGGGCGAACTCTACCTGAATTATGCCGAAGCAACCAATGAGGCTTACGGGCCAAATGGCACGGCTCCGGGCGCAACAATGACTGCTGTTGAAGCAATCAATGTAATCCGCACCCGTATTAAACAGCCTGCTGTTTTACCTGAATTTACTGCCAGTAAAGAAATTTTCAGGGACAGGATTAAAAACGAACGCAATATCGAACTCGCATACGAAGGACATTATTACCACGATATCCGTCGCTGGAAAGATGCGCCCAAAGCTTATGCAGGTCCAATATATGGAATGGAGATTGAAAAAGTTGCGGTTAGTGATACATACCCTACCGGGTTTATGTACAAACGTTATCCACTATCGGCCGACCGCCAGCCAAGCTGGAAAGAGCCCATGTACTATCTCCCGTTCAATACGGAAGATAATTTCAAAATGAAAAATTTCGTACCCAATATCGTTTGGTAATTTAAACCCGATAAAATGAAGATTATGCAAATTTATCATACACTATTTCAGAAATACAGGTTTATCGGAACCCTACTTATCTTTATTCTGCTGGCCGGAACTACACTGGCACAGGAGAATGAGAAAGTGAAAGCTAAACCTGTAAGTTTAATCATGAAGGTAATCAATGAAGACGGAGATGCCATTGCCAAAGCGAATGTAGTTGTCGGCGAAGGGGTCATCCATACAGAAACCGATGAAAATGGTAGCTGCTCAATTGTTGGTTTTCCTGAAGATTTTGTTTCAGTAACTGCTTTCGGATTTGAAAAGAGCATCACCTTTATCAGCCAATTACTCGAAGATGAAGTGGTTAAACTCGAGAAAGCAAAATTATTTATGACCTCTGACGATGTGGTTGAATTACCATTTATGTCAGTCAAAAAACGGAAATTATCAGGAAGCGCTTTCGTTATAAAAGGCAACCAACTGGATAAATATCCATCAACCGATATCCGTAATGCAATGACAGGTCTTGCTCCCGGCCTTGAAATAAGGGAAAACAATGGTATGCCCGGAATGAGTGCAGAGGAATCGCTGAATGTTTTTGGTATTTCAGAAAAGGTAGCCGTTGGCGCCCGCGGTCGTGGAATGATGTATATCATTGATGGTGTTCCAACTGTAATTACCGAAATGCCATTGGACCCGAGCGAAATTGAAAGCATGACTGTTATTA
>DAITNH010000066.1:0-20222 GCA_036834745.1 Prolixibacteraceae bacterium | reverse complement strand
ACCCACCCGATCTGTAGTTAGTATTAATAACCGTCGTTCTGTTTCAGGTTCGGATTGATCAGGATTTCTTTGTTTGGAATTGGCCAAAGATATTGATTTACAGGAAAATTGCGTACGGCCAAACGTTTTATCAAACCGGCATTGTAAAGCGGTTCAAAAATAGCGTTTCCATCATCGTCAATCTCGGGTGTTTGCGGAAAGAACCAAAGTCCCGGTTTCACCACTTTTGTGCGCAAATCTGCTGGGTCGAGCATTCCGTAAATATTCCGGTTCAGCACTTTTTCCGCCATTTTCCAGCGAATGATGTCTTCATAACGGCGACCTTCAAATGCAAATTCCATCCTTCGTTCAATGCGAACAGCTTTTCTGGCACTGGTTTGATCGGTAGTTGTTACAGTCGGATATTTGTTTTTTTCGGTCACGGCGACTTTGTAAGCGCGCGCCCTTACCTTATTGATGGTGGCATCCAGCATGGCTTGGTCAATTTCGTTCAACTCTACTCTTGCTTCAGCATACATCATCAAAACATCAGCGTAACGCATGATGATCATTTCATTTTCGGCTTTGTAATCGTCTACCCATTCCTCATCGATTCCCTTTTTCGGCATCAATCCATTGAACGAAGCGAAGGCAGCATTCCCACGTGAATCGTTGTTCGTTACTTTTAAGCCAGTTTTAAAGTTCATCACTTTTAATGAGTCGGGATGTGGCTGATACATAAATCCTAACCACGGAGTTTGAAACTCGACGATGGTTGCAGCACAGCGCGGATCACGGTTTTTGAATGGCAGATGGGGATCGAAAAGCGGTGATTCGTCAATGGGTAGCCCGTCGGTACAAAGATATGCACACAACAATTCCCACGATGGCGCTTCAACTCCACCCCAACCACCGGCCAATCTCGGAAGATAGTTTTTAGTGTCGCCAATGGTCACATTTAGTAGCGTTGACCTGGGTAGCCCGAATACCAATTCTTTTGGGTTCTTTGTTTTCGAAAGGAAAAGAGTGGCATAATCAGCATGCAATTCATACGCGTTCAGGTCCATGCAAGCTTTAGCGGCATCGCGGGCAACGGCCCAGTTGCCAAAGAACAATGCTACCCGGGCCTTCATGGCTAGGGCCGCACCTTTTGTGGCGTGCATATTGGCGGTGGCTCCATACGAAGTTGGCAATTTTGAGGCTGCAAAATCGTAATCCTCGTAAATCGCTGTCAGTATGGTTTGCTTGTCAGTTTTCGAAAGGGTAAACGATTCTTCCAGTTCCAATATGCCGGTATAATAAACTACATCGCCAAAATAAGTAATCAGACGCGCATACTGGGCAGCCCTTATAAACCTTGCTTCAGCAGCATATTTGTCAATAATTGACTGAGACAATTGTGCTTTGGATTTTTCGAGATTGACCAAAATGGTATTGGCCCGTGCTATACATTTGTAACCGTTCGACCACCAGGCGTTAGCCTTGGCCCAATCGCCGGTAAGTGTACCGTTTGTAACGGGAGATGTTCTATCGCGTTCGGTAATGTCGTCTGTCCATAATTCAAGATCATCGTAGGGAATTCTATCCTGTGGCCAAAAATCAAAACGGTACAAATCGTTCAAGGCCATGACAATTTCGCTTTCATTGGAATACCAGGTTTCACTCGAACCTTCAGATAATGGATTTAAATTTAAATCAGTACATGATGAAAAGAAGATAAATCCTGAAAGAAACAGCAGTAGTAATTTTTTATTTTTCATGATACCGTAGTTTTAAAATGTGACTGATAAACCAAAAACATAAGAAGAAGTAATGGGATATCCACTCGAAGAAACTTCAGGATCCCATCCTTTTGGATATTTATTAAACGTTAGTATATCAGAAGCACTGGCATAAACCCTTACATTCTGAAGGCTTATTTTTTGCGCCAAAACCGTGGGCAGATTGTACCCCAGTGTGATGTTTTTCAAACGAAGATAAGCGCCATCGAACAACCAATAGTCGGACATGATGTAGTTACTTCCGCGATTGTTTTGGGTAAGCCTTGGATATTTCGCGGCCAGGTTTTGTTCATCGGTATTGTATTTGCTCCAGCTTGTTCCATCGAGTATTTTTGGAACAGAACCCCAGTTTTCCATCAGTGGCTGCACCATTAAACCTTCAAGTCTTGTTTTAATTTTGCCAACTCCCTGCACTACCATTGAAAAATCGAAGTTTTTGTAATCAAGTTTGAGGTTAGCGCCATACATATATCGTGGCAATGAACCGCCCAACAATACCCTGTCATAAGTAGAGTTGACAATTCCATCGGGAACACCATCGGGTCCGCTGATATCTTTGTATTTTATATCCCCCACTTTCATAGCAGAGTTTAATTTGGGCGAGGTGGCCAAATCTTCCGCAGTTTGGAACAGCCCATCGGAAACGTAGCCATACCATTCGTTGAATTCGCTTCCTTCTTTTTTAATCTGGTCGCCGAGGAATTCTGTACCGCCAAGGTCTCCCATAATAGATTTGAAATCAGAAATGTTGGCTGAAACGGAATAGCCCAGTTCGCCAATATTGTCGTTCCATCCAATTTCTGCTTCCCATCCTTTGGTTTCCATCATGCCGGTATTCTGGTCAGGGTTATCAAAACCGATGTAATCCGGAATCTCAAGGGCAAGTAACATGTCTTTGGTCGTTTTCTGGTAATAGTCGCCGGTAACCCTCAGGCGGTTGTCGAAGAAATTGGCATCAATACCCAAATCGATTGATTCGGTGGTTTCCCACGATATATCCTGAATCACGTATTGGGTTTGAGCTGCAGTTTGGGCAGCAACTACATTGCCCCCTTGAAAGAACAGGGCATTATTAAATGCGATAGTAGCCTGATAGGGATAGTTTCCAATCCGCTCATTCCCCAAACTTCCCCATGAAGCACGAAGTTTCAGGAACGACAGTGCAGGAATGTTTTTCATAAACGATTCTTCGGAAAGAACCCAGCCGGCAGAGAACGATGGGAACGAGCCCCAACGATAATCTTCATGGAAACGGGAAGAACCATCGTAACGAATGTTTCCCTGCACGAAGTATTTGTTTTTATAGTTGTACATCGCACGTCCGAAATACGACCGGTATGCGTTTTCCCAAGCTCTGCCGCTGTTGTCGCGCAATTCTTTCGGCCCCAGATCCAAGTATGGGAAGGTTGTCAAATCGTATTTATCTCTCGACGCATTCATGTTTTCGTTAAAAGCTGTATAGTTTTCGTAACCAGCCATCAGGTTGAAGTTATGCGAACCAAAACTTTTTAAATAACTACCAATTAACTGCGAAGTGATGCGTGAATAATCATTTCTTGTCTCAGTCAGCTTAGTTGAAGTGCCCCATTGCAAGGTACCGCCATACAAGGTAGGGTCATCGGCCGAATAATAAGGGATCCTTTTTTGGAAATTTTTTCCCTTGTCGAAACCTAGAGTGGGAGAAATAACCGCGGAAAGTTTAAATCCGTCGAACGGTGTAAAATCGAGTGATATTTTACCTCCTACCTGGTTGTAATAATTGTTGTTATTACCTCCATATTTTAGCTGCCCGTAAATATTGTGACCGGTTTTTCCTTCTGCTACGCGTCCATCAGCCCATTCGGCTGCATAAACAGGAGCCGAAATAAAGGTGCTATAAATCGGGTCGATACTTGGCTGAAGCGAGATGGAACGTTTAAAATTAAAATCGATACTGGCCGATAAATACTTGGTGATAGTAACATCGTTGTTAAAACGTGCCGTCATTCGTTCGTAGGTGCGGCCATCGTACAATGCATCGGTTTTATCATAAGCCATCGAAACTTTGGTGCGGACTGCTTTTGTACCGGCACTAAGGCTTAACACATGACTTTGGCGTGGCGCATTGTCATTCAAAACTAACCTAACCCAATCGGTAATCGGATATTTATTAGGGTTCTCTGCATTAAGCGTGGAATAGTTGTCAATTACATCCTTTGCATAGAAAGGGTATTCATTGCCTGTGTTTCCATTGTCGTTCCAGCGCAGTTCATTGTACATCTGCATGTAGCGCGTGGCATCTACATATTCGGGAAGTGCCGTTGGTTTTTCGAAACCATATTCCACATTGTAATTAAGTGAAATTTCGTTTGATTTTGCACGCTTGGTTGTAACGAGGATTACTCCGGCAGCAGCACGCGATCCGTAAATGGAGGCTGATGCCGCATCTTTCAGTACCGACATACTTTCTACGTCATTTGGATTGATGTCATTGATATTGTCAACCGGAACACCATCAACAATAATCAGTGGATTGTTGTCGCCAATGGTAGTTATCCCACGAATACGAATGGTAGAAGTAGCCCCTGGAGCATTGTTGTTGCGGGTAACCATTACTCCTGAAACAGCACCCTGTAAGGCCTGCGATAATTGTGTAGTTTGCCGTTCGGCAATGGTTTCGCCCTGTACCGATCCTACAGCACCGGTGAGATCGCTTTTTCTGACTGTACCATAACCAATGGCTACCACTTCATCGATGCCAAATGCTTCTTCTTCCAAAACCGCATCGACCGTACTATTCCCTGCCACACCAACTTCAATTTTCTTCATTCCTACAAACGAGAATACCAAGGTGCCATCAGAAGGAACATTGGACAAATTATAGTTTCCATCCGAATCTGAAATGGTTCCCGTGGTGGTTCCTTTTATCATGACAGTAACTCCGGGCAACGATTCTCCCGAACTGTTCGCAACCTTTCCTTTTACTTTTATTCCTGGTTGCTGGCTACCATTAACTGCGGGATTGACCGCTTTTATAATGATATTTTTACCCGCAAACTCATAGGTAAGCGATAATTCCGACAGCATACTTTTTAGTATATCATCGATGGTTTTGTTGCGGAAGTCAACGCTGATCGTTCTGGTCTCGTCGATCTGATTTTTGTTGTAAAAAAAGTAAACTTCCGATTGCCTTTCAATTTCATCAAATACCTGAGAAATAGTGGCATTTTGCATTTTCAGGTCCATACGGGTATTCTGTGCCGACACACTTGCCGAAACTTGCAAAACCGTTAGGAGAATTAGAAAAAAGTTCAATTTCATAATTAACCAGATTTTTTTGAACGAAGGCAAAGAGCCAACATTCGATTGCCGAATAATTTTCATAAATTTGGTTGTTTTTAAGTAAAAAAATGATTTTCGTTTTTTCGCAGTTTCTGCGTTTTTGCAACAGGGACAGTTCGCAGCTGTTCCTGTTGTGTTTTTCCGATGTTTTCCGGAAGCGCAGAAATAAAAGGCAAGGCAGTTATTTCATCATACGTATTTCAATTTTTAGTTAATATTTAGTTAGTTCTATACAATTTTAAACTTCCTCCGTTGCCTAAAGGCGAACGGCAAAGGATAGTAACCTGGAACTTGAAACTTGAAACTCTACTGCAACCAGATATCGCGTCCGGTCATACGGTATTTAATATTTGTGGTCCTCTCAAGGGTTTCGAGCGCGCTGAAAATATTTTGTTCGTACTCAAACATTCCCCTGAATCGTAATTTCAGCAACGAATCGTTTTCAAGATGAATCCGAACATCATACAATTTTTCCAATTCCTGAATAATGGCCTGTAAATCGGCATCTTTAAACACAAACTTTCCGTCTTTCCATGCAGTGTGCAGGTAGGTTTCAACCTTTCCAACTGTAATCTTTTTTTCGGAAATGTTATAAACCACCTGTTCTCCGGGTTTTAATTCAACAGGTTTTGTCGCACTTCCGTTCAGGCTAAAAGCTACACACCCTTCTTCCAGCGTGGTTTCCACCTTATTTTCACCTGAATATGCTTTCAGGTTAAATATGGTTCCCAGCACTTTTATCTGAGCATGCTCTGTAATTACCATAAAAGGTTTGTGTTTGTTTTTGGATACTTTGAAGTAGGCTTCCCCGTCGAGATTGACTTCGCGCAAATTGCCTTTCAAAGCAGCATCGTATTTTAATGTCGAACCAGCGTTGAGCCAAACTTCGGTTCCGTCGGCCAGCACACATTTCGAAATCTGTCCTTTGGGAGCAGTAACTTCGCACATTTGTGTTTCGCTGCTTATTTCTTTTGAACCCAGGTACCAGCCAATGCCAAGCATAACGGGCAATGCCAGAATAGCTGCAACTCGGTAAATCCATGTTGTCAGACTCACCTTTTTGGTAGGTTTTGAAAGTTGCTGAATAATTTGGTCTTTGATTTTTTCGCGGTCGGAACTGATTTCAGAAACAGAAAAATACGATTGACTTTTTTGCCAGATCCGCTGATTCTCTTCAAAAAGTCTTTTGTTTGCAGGCGATTCGCCGATCCAATTGTTTAATTCGTCCTCTTCCGTCTGACTGGCTTCGCCTCTCAGACAATTGGCTATTAAAAGATCTATATGGTTGTATTCGTTTTGCATTCGTAGTCAGGGAATTTTGTTTTATACCCCTTTGACGATTTGCTCTTAAAATACCCTGTAATGAACCTGAAGTTTTTTTGGAAAAATAATGGTTAAAAGTTGGATCATCTGATAATCAGACAACTCTTTGCGAAGTTTTTTCATAGCAATGGAAATTTGCATCTCAACCGTTTTCACCGAAATATTTAGTTTCTCGGCAATTTCAGCATATTTCAGTTCTTCGAAGCGGCAAAGCACAAATATTTCGCGGCATTTCTCCGGAAGGTTTTGAATGGCTTTGTTGATCCTGTCGGACAATTCAGCTTCTTCAATAAGATCAGTGATCTGGCCCGATTCTTCTTTCTCCAGCGAGGAAAGATACTTCGATTCCGCTTTTTTGTGCTTCAACACATCAAGAGCAGCATTTCGAACCGATTGATAAAGATAGGATTGCAGCGAATCTATCCGGAGTTTTTCGCGTTTGATCCATAAATCAACAAATACCTGTTGGGCTATTGAACGGGACAAATCGAAATCATGAAGAATTTTATCTGCAAAGAAACACAGACGCGAGTAGTATGTATCAAAAGCCTTGTTAAAAGCTTCTTCGTTGCCATTCCTGATATCATCAAACAGAATATGTCCCTTCTCCTGTGTCATGGCCGTAAAAGTAATAACATTTCCGGGTAAGAAAACGAAGAAAAAAAATACAATTTTGCTCCTCCTAAAAAGATTCATAATTTTTGATTAAGTCCAAGTCAATCGTTTCAGCTATGTCGCACGAAAATTCTTCCGTAAAATCAATTCTCTTTGCCTTGTTGGCAAATCTGGGAATAGCCATTACCAAAACCGTTGCAGCCGTATAACCGGATCAGGCGCGATGCTTGCCGAATCAATCCACTCATTTGCTGATTGCGGCAACCAGGGACTTTTATTCGTCGGGCTAAAAGCATCGAAAAAAGCACCCGACCCCGATCATCCGCTCGGATATGGCAAAGCAATCTTCTTCTGGTCGTTCATCGTGGCTTTGATCTTATTCAGCATGGGCGGATTGTTCTCGATTTACGAGGGAATTCACAAACTCAGCTCTCACGAAGGTTTGTCAAGTCCATACATTGCCATTGGGGTATTATCGCTCAGTATTCTTCTGGAAAGCGCTTCTCTATGGGGTTGCATCACACAAATCAACAAAGTCAGACATGGTCAAAGTTTATGGCAATGGTTTAGAAACAGCCGTCAAAGCGAACTGGTGGTAGTTTTGGGCGAAGATGTGGCTGCACTGCTGGGATTAATATTTGTATTGGCGTCAGTAACTTTGTCAATGGTTACCGGAAACCCAATTTTTGATGCAGTGGGCAGTATCGGGATTGGTGTTTTACTGATCGTAATTTCGCTGTTTATGGCGCAACTTCCGGAGATATCTGCTTTTTCACTTTTCATTTCAACGGTAATCGGTTTGCTTGTTTCCCCGGCATAAACGCTCACGTGTGGGAAAGGTATTTCAATTCCTTCGCGGTCGAAGGCCTCTTTGATTTCAATAAAAACAGTACTTCCCATGTTGTAATTCTGAATCTTGGGCAATTCCGGGTTGCCGGTGCCTTCCTCACCATTATGATTTTGCTTCACTAGTTAAAAAGGGCTTACAATGAACATGTCTTTCACAAATAATGCCGGATCATTTTTTTTGAAACCGAACCGCCCTGGCTTTCCAGCCGGTATATATATAAGCCTGCACTGACCTTTTTGCCCCGGTCGTTCCTTCCGCCATTCCACATCAACTGGTACGTTCCAGGGGCTTGATTTGCCTCCACCAAGGTACAAATTTTTTTACCTGTATGATCGTAAACAATCAAGCGAACAGGGCCGGATTTTGTCACCCGGTATTCAATCATGGTTTGCACGGTAAAAGGATTCGGTTGATTTTGTGCCAGAAAAGTCTCCGGAGGTAAAATTTTGTCATCGCCAGTTGCAGTGGCATTTTCCAATTTTGTCCAGTGGATGTTGTAACACGCAACATTTCCTTCAGTAGTAAGTGTGTCGGTTGTTGAAACATGGAATGATCCACCGGACTTTGTAATAAAAATATAATTGATTGATTTAAATCTTGTTGGTTTGCGCCCAGGGGAAAGGACAATGGTCCGGATATTTTCCTGACTAATTCTAAGCGCATCTTCGCTATTTCCTCCCGGAAAAACCAGGGTACCGTAAGCATCAACATTGTTGACCGTTTCAACTTTACTGCTACCGGTGAATTTGATTCCTCCAATTTCAGTTTTTGTTACAAGCGAATCAGATGAAGACCAGGATGACCCGGTTGAGACCGGGAAAGCAAACGATAACTGGGGCGGGATGTGTTTCTCCATGATTTTGTATTCTATACCGTTGGCAGATATAAAAGAACCATATCCAAGAAATTCCAGACTGCCGGACCCGATCCTGCTGTAATTCCACGAATTGACAACAGAGTCTTGAATATTAACTGAATAGTGCTGGCATATATTGGCACCTGCAAAGTCGTTAATAAAAGGAGTACCAGCCGGGTCGATCGTGGTCGAGGCAGATACCGAATCTGACTCGAATGAGCTGAAATTCCAGGTATTTCCACCGCCCGGAATGCCGATATTGACAAGGCCGGAACTGGCCGTTGAAGTTGTAATGATCATTCCTGGGGCTGAAAAACCAGATACTTCGTCTTCCGATATGGTTATTTGTGAAAAAGCAGGAGATACATTTACAGCGAGAACAAAAAGAATAGCAAACTGTTTCATTTCAAAATTTCTGTTAAAAATTAATACTGGTATAACAATTTCGTCGTCATAAACTTTTTTGTTCAAACATAAGGAATCAATAATCGCCTGAGCAGCTACTTTTTATTGATGACTGCAACCCAACCTCCTCCTCCAGGGGCATTTATCCCAACTATCCTTCCTCCATCTATTGTTTCCTCAGATATCCAAACCCCAGTACTCAGCTTTAACCATTTGAGTTTGAATTTTGAACTGAAAGCATGTAAATCCAACCCAACTGCACCTCCATTAGTGAAATAGATCACATAAAACTCACCGGGTTTTGATGTTAAATACGCTTCGTTTTCATCCCGCATTGACAGCAAATCATTTCCTGGGGTTAATTCCCAAAACTTTACGACCGATTCAATTTTCCGGGCTGCTTTCACTGAAGCCGCTGATGCCTCTGACAAGCCCCAACCGGAAGTGGGCCGGTGAAAGCGCGAAGACGCTACACCACCAATCACATGTTTCCACCAACTTTCAATCCCTTTGTCATTTCGTCTGTATGTTTTGACCACGTTTATAGGCCGGGGATGTATTGAAAGATAATCCCTGACCCACTGAAAATTATCCCAAAGTACCTGCCCATCTTGCCAGGTATTTTGGGAAATATCACAAAAAGAATAGCGTTCCCGATGATCGAAGGTACGTTTGTGTTTGTCTGATTTTAAATTCCAGTCATCCCACATCTCGGTAACATAAATGGATTTATCTTTTTTAGCAGCTTTTCCAAGGATAAATTCAGCCCAATAAGCTCCCCATGCTTCTTGGGCCGATGTTTCGTTATCGATACAATACAGGATGTGGTCATAATTTAAGGAAATGGAAAGCATCTTCTCAACAAATCGTAGCTGATAATTTAACAGTACCACATTATTTTTCTGGCCGGGCGTGGTAAAGAAGAAGGGCTGCACGTTACTGCCCGGATGAAGCGGGTAAAGTAATTCCAGGCCGGACAAAATTGAAGTATAATTCACATTATTTGCAGGGTTGAACGGGTGTGGAAGCCAATTTTTGTCCCAAAAATCAAAGCGGTCCCAAACCTCGATCTGAACAATGATCTCCCTTTTTGCTGTTTCTTTCAAAAAGAAATCAAAACGGTTCCAGTATTCTTCATTCCATTGATCCAGATCGTATTTGCCATCTTCAAGTTGCAGAAACGCATACAGTTCAAAACCCCGATCCTTCCGGTCACTCATGGTATTCCGCACATAATTTGCACCAATGTTTCTCATCGAATCAAGATGTGAGATCAGTATATCTTCAGGCCATTGAAACAGGTTGTCGTCATTGCTGGCTCCCAACAATAAGACTGGTTTTTCTTTGTACTGCCAATACCAGGGATTTCCCTTCCATGGCTGGACCCAGCTTCCGTCAGAAGGTTCAATTTGATAATCTTCAGGATAGTCAGAAGGATAGTTAGAAATGCAATTTACATGGAGGAATAGGATTAAAATCGTGGATATAAAAGGCGTTCTTTTCATTTTGCGCGTACTTTTTAGATGTAACAAATTCATTATAAAACCGGGATAAAACGATTTTGTTATGGCTAAATTTGATAAAAGATAACATTCAGAAATCTGAGCCTCCGTTGAAATCCACCAAAGCCCCTGAATGTCTGTATAATAAAAATTAAATATGGAGTATCGAAATACTTGAACAAGTTTGTTATCGATAAGGTTTGCTAGCAGACGGGAAAATTAATATTTGCGTAACTGATTCTTCTATTGATATTCATTCCCTCCGGGGAAAAGAAGTTACTTTTAATCTTCAGCGCTTCCAAAATATTTTTTATTTCGTTTAAGTAATTCTTATAAGCATCAACAGGCTGCAAATATTTTCTTAGTAATCTGAAGCTGCCGAGCCAACCATTACGCCCATATGTCAGCAGGTATGCATCACAGGCGGACTACCCAGGCCGACATGCGTGGCCGACAAACACCTTCATGCCATGAACAAATTCGGAATATCTTTGGAGAGCAGCCGACAAACTGTTAAGTTTCTCCAGTTGGAGGTAAAATTCAATGTTTTCAGCAGTTTTCATCCATTCTGCAGCAGCTTTGGGTTGCTCCTCAGTGGCCTCTCCATGAAGGTGGGTAACTACAAATTCAGGTATGTGATCGTGTGTTCTCATAAATTTATTTCACAGGTATGACGGCGAAGTCTGTCTTCACTCCAAACGATCTATAAAAATAGAAAAATTATTTTACGAATAACAGCAATAACAGAAGATGCTCCCCCAGATCTTTGCGTACCTAAGCCAACGCTTTACTGATGCGGTATTCGATTTAAGTATCCGGTAAGCATACGCACACAATCCCTTGTAATATTTCTCGAAGAAATTGTCAAAGATTTCCTGACTTCCGTGTTGAAAGTCATTAAAAAGCTGTTTTTCGTTGGTGTTACTTACTATAGTAGTTGATGGCCGTCATTCCCGGAATATTCAAATTGCAAATCGCAAATAAAAGTATTTAATTAAAATATTCCTATTTAAAATATCATACGAAGTCAATCGCACCGATATGGGTTTTGTCGGGAACCTGAAGGAAGGGACAAATAAAATAGGGCAACAACTCTGCTGCTCTTTGAATATTATGATATTAGTCGGGAACGGTAACAGTCTCGATGTTTCAGCGCATCAATAGCCGCATTGCAGGCAGATTGAAATAGGTACGCGGCAAGGAACCAATCACAAGTTTTTCACGCTTAATCCACAAATCGACATACAACTGCGGTACCAATGAACGGGACGCATCAAAATCGTTTAGATATATTGGTAATCAAGTCAATTTTTTACTTCTCAACCTCCACTTTTATCGGTTTGCTTGTTTCTCCGGCATAAACGCTCACGTGTGGGAAAGGTATTTCAATTCCTTCGCGGTCGAAAGCTTCCTTAATTTCGATGAACACACTGTTTTTCACGGCCAGATAGTTGGCTTTTTCGAACCAAACGCCAAAAGTAATGTTGATGCTGCTGGAGCCAAACTCCTTGAAAATGATGACTGGTTCAGGTTCCTCAAGACAAAGCGGATTGTTGCGTGCAACGTTTTCGAGTATGGTTTTAACTTTTCTTAAATCTTCCTTGTAGGCAACTCCAATCATAAATTCGAGTCGCCGGATCGGGAACCTGGTCACATTCACCAGTTCGGTTGAAATGACCGTTTGGTTTGGGATTCGGATCAACAAATTATCGTAAGTTTTTATCTTAATCGACAACAGATCGATGGAATAAACAGTTCCGGTTTTGTCGCCGATGCGCACCACATCGCCCAGTTCAAAAGACTTTTCAGAAACCAGAAACAGCCCGCTGATGATATTGCCAATACTGGTTTGCGAGGCTACACCGATGACGATACCAACGACTCCGGCAGCACCGAAGAGCGCCGTTAAATCGTAGTTTAGTTCACGAATAACGATCAGCACCAATCCGATATATCCGGTATAAATAATGGTTCGCGACACCAGCATCATCGACTGGCGTGAAAGATGTTTGTAAAGTGAACGCCTTACCATGTAGGAAATCAGATGAATAGATCCGACACCTGCCACCAGGATGAACATGATCCGGATAAATTTATCGACTGTTTCGATGCTAAAAAAAGTTGAGAGACCCAAATCCATAACTTAGCTTTGATAAATATTTTTGATAAAAAAGAAACTCTTTCTCAACAGATTCCGGCCTACCTCATTCCGTGGTTTTGCAAACTGAAGCGGTTTCTGTCCGTGAATTTCTTTCTTCACCGACAAGTTTACACTTCCGGCATGTTCGGGCCCCCTGAATTCAATGGCTACATGATTGGTTAAAAGCTGTTTGTTTTTCAGGAACAATGAAAAATCTTCGACACGCAGAATCAGGCGCTGAAGATCGAACACGCCAGTGGTATTGTTATTTATTTCGACCGGCGCAACAGCTTCCCAGGGCATGGCATTTATTTCAGAAAATTCCTTGTCGTAATTGCTTCCAATTGAAAAAGCCGGTTCTCCGTTGTCGGCCTCGCCAAACCAGGTATCCGACAAACGTTGTAAAGGCAATTCAATCAATAGATTTTCTTCTTTTATTTCCTGAAAGTAAAATTGAATGTCAAGTGGTATGCGAAAATTCAAATTGGCCAATTCGCCGGCACCAATTTTAATAACCTTGTTATTCCTGAAAACCACCGCTTTATTGGGAAGGGCTGGAACAACTATCAAATCATACGATTTTCCGGTTTGAAAATGAAACACGTTCGAATCATCGTCAAAACCCTCCACTTCTTCCACCTGCAATTCTTCATTGGGCTGATCGGCAACACGACTATTTATCAGCCAGCCGTTGGAAATGTGTTTCACAAAAACTTCTACAAAACCCGCTTTAAACAGTAGGGTTTGATTGACTGCGAATTCATATTTTTTCCAGAAATTCTGAGGATTCATTTTGTTCGTTCTTGTTTCAGAAATAAAAGTAACACATTTTTTGAAAGGTCGAAAAAAAAGAAAATCCCGCAGCATTTCTGTTACAGGATTTATGTGTTTTCAAATACCGCTTAAACTACTTGGTCGTAACGCCAAGGTTAAGCGATCCTGTAATTTTCCCGATGTCGTTCGGATCAATGAGACCGCGAATGCTGATCAGCGTATTGTCGTCGCCACCCACCACGAGCAACAATTCCGAGAGCTTTCCTTTTTCGCCGGTACGTCCGTAAAACCTGACAACTTCATCTTTTTCCGTCACTTCCATCAACACCTCGTAATTGTGGTTTTTGAAAAACCCGTCATCTTCCAGCTCCTTGAAAAAGTTGAGATTCTTATTTAAATCTTTGTCTTCGACCGACAGTATCCTAATTCCGGTAATTTTCTCCAACATTGCAGATTCTTTGCTGTTCGAGTTGCCCAGATTACTGGCAAAACCCAGCAATTTACCGCTGATATTCACCGTTGTAAACCCGTCTCTATTGGCATACTTGTTAAAAAGCTTGTCAATCGGGCTGCTGTCCTGTGCCATCACCAACACTGGGATGAGCAATACCAATATCAATAAGATTCGTTTCATGGCTATTCGTTTTTTAAATTTTTGTTCAGTTTTTCAATGTCATTCAGTTTTTCAAATCCTTTGTCCAGAGCTTCCATTCCTGAATAAAAAGGAATGGTGGCATCCTCCATTTTCCCGATTGGTTTCAGCTGAGCCAATCCTTTGTTGTATTTGCCGGCAACAAATTCAAGGGTTTTGGTGGCTTCAGCATAAGCTTCATCAGGATCGGTAAACGTGTCTTTCCATTGGTTTCGATCGCCGTGGAAATTCACAGCCAACATTACCAGAATCACAGATGCAGCCACACCGGTCACCATTTGCCACATCCAGCGGTATCTCAGCTTTTCCCTGTGCTCCGATTCCAGAATATGATTCATCAAATCGTCGCCAAGTCCAGGATTTTCATCGGCCAAAAGTTCCTTTATCCCTGAAAACATTGGAACATACATTTTCAGGTTTTCATCCACTTCTCCGGAAGTAAAATAAGTGATCAGTTCATTTTCTTCGGCGAGTGTGGTTTCGGCTTCAAAGTACTTTTGCAGCAATATGTTTATTCTCTGTGATTCCATAATTTTGAATTTTTAAGATTTCATCACGCACTTTTTTTCGTGCCCGCGATAGATTTACCCTGATTGCATTTACATTCAACTCCGTAACTTCAGCTATTTCTTCATATTCAAGCTGTTCTATGTCGCGCAAATGAATGACGGTGCGCTGCAAGTCGGGCAATTCAGCGATAATCCGTTTTACCAATCCAGCCAACTCTGTATTTTCGAGATAATCCGCATCCGAACAATCCTCCTCCTGCTGTCTGTTTTTCTTCACCAACTCCAACGAAACCGTTCTCCGTGAGCGGATCAGATCAAGACAACGGTTACGAATCATGCGAATTGCAAAAGCTTCCAGATTTTCCACTTTTCCAAGTTCATCACGTTTTTGCCAAAGTTTCAGAAACACATCCTGAAGTACATCTTTCGCCTCTTCTTCATTCTGAAGAATTTGAAGGGCAAACCGCAACAACTTGTTGCTGATTGGAAGTACATCGGTTTTAAAATCTCTGGCTAACATTCGAACTCTTTTCTGCTTGTTTCAAAGTTAAGACGAACTGGGCAGGAATTCATTACATGGGGGAGGGAAAAAGAAATATAATCCATGTCCGTTGCCTAAAGGCAGACGGCCTGTCCCGATTTTTATCGGGAGCAAAGGATATTCATTTCAACATGCAAAACTTTTATTCGGAGCACTATCCTTTGCCGTCACATTCATGTGACGGACGAAGATCACACATTTTCCGGGCTTTAGCCCATCCTTCAAATGCAGAAAAATAAGAAAAAATAGAAGCCGATTTTTGACTGATATTCATTAAATTAGTGGATTCACCTAAAACAACATCTACTATGTCTTATGTCAAAATTTGGCTTCATTGTGTTTGGAGCACAAAAAACAGAACCTGCATTATACCAAAGTCTTTTCGTCCGGCCTTGCTAAAACATTTCAGAGAAAACGCCAATGAAAAAAACATTGTTTTGGATTACATCAATGCGCACGAAGATCATGTTCATGCCCTTATCAATTTGGGCAAGCAACAAAATCTGGCCACAGTGATGCAATATTTGAAAGGTGAAAGTTCATTCTGGATAAATAACCAGAAAATATTGCCCTGTCATTTTTCCTGGCAAGATGATTATTTTGCAGTTTCTGTCAGTCATTCTCATGTTGACCGGGTAAGGGAATACATTAAAAATCAGGATGAACATCACAAAAGGATTAGTTGGGAAGAGGAGGTCGAGCTTTTCCTTAAAAGATATGGTTTTGAAAGAATAAAGGGCTAAAGCCCGGAATTTCTATATAAACATGTCCGTCGGCTAAAGCCAGACGGCAAAGGATAGCTCTTCGATTAACAGACTGGCACATTCAAGGCAATATCCTTTGCCGTCACATTTATGTAACGGATATTGAAAGATCTATTTTACCGGGCTTTAGCCCAATATTCTAATTCCATTCTAATCCATCGGCTAAAGCCAGACGGCAAAGAATAGGGCTTTTATTAACAGATTGGCACATTCAAGGCGATATCCTTTGCCGTCACATTTATGTGACGGATATAAAGATACCCCGCCGAATTTGGGCTTTAGCTCTTAAAAGAATTCATTTTTAGCAAAGCTCCGCTTCTATCCCATCCTTAATTTCCATGAAGTTGTTTTCAAGGATTAGCATATTATCGATAAAGAAGTTGAAAATATCGGGC
This sequence comes from Prolixibacteraceae bacterium, assembly GCA_036834745.1. Classification (GTDB taxonomy): domain Bacteria; phylum Bacteroidota; class Bacteroidia; order Bacteroidales; family Prolixibacteraceae; genus Aquipluma. The sequence continues at coordinate 3,815 of DAITNH010000066.1, read as the reverse complement.
CATTGGTTTTGCCGGTGAAAATCGACATTGGGAAGGGAAGTGTAAATCCGGCAAACGTCCTGCCCGCCTTCCCTGATGACGCAAAAGTCCCAGATGAGCGGTTGTGCAAAACCATCTTCGAGCAATTTCCGGTACTTTTGCATGGTTTCAAAAGCTTCCAGCCGACGGGCTTCCTGTTTGATGTTTATTTCAACCATCACCATTGCTTCCTGCCGGGTGACCTCAAATTTCAGATCAATGCCACTCAATCCGGTATCGTACAACACCCATTTTTTCTTTCTGCTCCGTAATTCAGGAACAATCTCGCAGCGCCGGGCAAACACAATCCAGAATTCTTTCCGCAAAAGCTTGGTTTCGTCTTTACTGTACATTTTCAGAAAATAGACTTATTGTATCAAATCACAAACAGCCTGACTAAACTGTACATCGGTCGTTATTGTAACCATCGTTTCACTTGAAATAATCGAGAGGTTCCTGAATTTGAAATCGACACTCGAACTTTCCAGATAGGATTTCACTTTATCGGGGTTTGTTGGAACTGTGTAATTGTAATATTCGCCATCAATATTTACCCTGAAATCATAATCGGCATTGGCAACCAACTGCAATTCAGAAATACCTTCAATAAATTTAAACGAAGTCCATTTGTCTGTCGAATCTTTTTTTCTGAATTCACCGATAATCGACAAGCCCATGCCAACCGCTGATTCCGGACAACTATAACGTGTTATCAGCTTGTAAGTTTTCAAATTGCTCTTGGGGGTTGCAACAAAACTGGCTTTTGCCCCACATGGCGAATTTAAATTTACAGCTGCCGAAATATCATATTGGGCATCGCCCAGCAACTCAACTTTCACCACCGGATTGGAAGCAGGATAGTACAACTGTTCGATCGTGTTATCGGATGGAAAAGTACATGAGATTTTACCTGATTTTATTTTTCCGTCAGAGAAAGTTATCTGATAATCAAAAACACCGGTTCCGGTCGCTCCGTTTGCACGCTCAACATGAAGTGTCAGTCCATTTTCACATTTCGCCATACCTGATTTCAGAACCGTTGAATAAACATAGACTCCGGTCTGTAATCCAATATTTTTTGTTGGAAGCGCAGGTGGCATAAGATTCGTTCCGCCCGACTGGCTAACGGTATAAACACCATAATCAGAATACAAAACATTGTCTTTCAAATTACTGCAAACAAGCAAACCGCTTGCAGTAGTGGTATATAAGTTAATGTATTCGTACGCGGTACCTGTTGTAAAACTGCTAAAATCAGCCTGATATGGCAAATTTGGCGATTTAAGCTGTCCATTGTAAGCAATGTCAAACGGTTCAGTATAAGCTCCCAGAGTTGCCGATTTCAGTTCGGTTTTACGATACATTTTAATCACCAGATCTTTTATTCCTTCGGAAGTATAGCTGATAAACTGAGGAGCCGAAATGTAACTCTGGCTACCAGCTATAACAGTAAGTTCTATCGGATTCTGCGAATTGACAATAATATTGGGATCAAGTCCAACCTCAACAAAACCATCTTGAGTATTAAAGCTTGTATTTTTAAAGCCTCCAAAATTTATCAGATTGGCAGCATCGTTGCCTGAAAACTGAATTATAACCTGCTCGTTTTCGATTGCCTGAAGAGTAACCATATCCTGCAACTGAACAGCAATCTTTGTTTTTATAAAGTTTCTGTCCATCAACAGCAAGGTAACCGGCTCACCCGTTTCCTTGTCCGCCATAGGATCGTTGAACATGTTTTTGCAACCTGGGAACATTGTTCCCATCAGCAGAACACCCGCTAAAGCTATATTTCTGAATTGCATTTTAGATATCATATCGAATCAATTTAGATTATTAATAATAGTTGTCAGAAACCTACAATTTTATAGGAGAGTGAGAATTTCAAAACAGGATAGATATTGTACTGGCTGATCTGTTCCTCCAGTCTTTCGGCATGTTGCTGATCGGGATTTGATGTCGGAGAAAGCAACCCTGTCGAGTTAAGGGTTATTTCAGGTGGACCCTGATAAAAGCCTCCGAGTTCGAATGCGAATCCAACTTTATTTTTTAATCCCAAAGTTCGTCCAAACCCAATTCCTGCATACGGAGAAATTTGTGACGAAGGAGTTAATTCGAACCCAAAAGTCCCGATGTCTTCCCTTGGAATTTGTATATCCCCATATTGAAGAGCGCTTGCAGCTTCCCCATCGACAATAGCATCAAACATGTTCCAACCTGCACCGGCAGTTAAGAACAGGTGACGGGCCAGATAATAGTCAAATAACAATGAAATGCTACCGGTTTCGTAATTCACATTGGCATCGTATTCAACCGATTCTTCTTCAAAATTAAAACTCGTTGCCAGTGCAATTTTTTCATACCCTAATCGCAGGCTCATCCGCTTGTGAAAATTAAAAACGGCATCACCGCCGAAGCCATTTGTCGAGCTTTTCGCGGCCAATCCCAAACCCCTTGAAAACTCGTCCTGCGCCTGAAGGCTGATTGATCCGGAAACTGTTATCAACAGAATTAGAAATACTATTTTAAATTTCTTCATAGATTTAATGAATGTTTGGTATAAAGTGAGAATATCGAAACACACGAGCCAAAGGTTTATAATTCAGAATTAAAACTACCTATTTGCATGTAATCGACAAAGATATATGCAAAATATATTTGCCATGGCTTTTCCTGCTTATTTTTTCCGGAATAATTTAATGCAGAACTGGGCTGAATGAAAAAAGCCGGTGCCCTTGCAGGGACCGGCTTTTCAATTATCGCTTATTCAGCTTATTTTTTAAGTACTTTTTTGTATCCGTAGATGGCTGAAGCGCCCAATTCTTCTTCGATGCGAAGCAACTGGTTGTATTTTGCCATCCTGTCAGAGCGGCTCAATGAACCGGTTTTGATCTGACCAGCGTTGGTAGCAACAGCAATGTCGGCAATGGTAGAATCTTCAGTTTCGCCTGAACGGTGTGAAGTTACAGTGGTGTAACCAGCACGGTGAGCCATTTCAATAGCGTCCAAAGTTTCGGTTAAAGTACCAATCTGGTTTACCTTGATCAGGATTGAATTACATGCTCCCATTTCGATTCCTTTTTTCAGGTATTCGATATTGGTCACGAAGTTGTCGTCTCCAACAAGCTGGATTTTATCACCCAATTTCTTGGTTAATTCAACCCAACCTTTCCAATCGCCTTCAGCCATTCCATCCTCGATTGAATCGATGGGGAAATTAGCGACCAATTGGGCAAGGAATTCGGTTTGTTCGGCTGATGTTCTTTTTGCACCTTTTGCACCTTCGAATTTTGAATAATCGTAAATGCCGTCTTTGAAAAATTCAGAAGCAGCACAATCCATTGCAATTGAAACATCGCCACCGTCCTGAGCACGACCTGGTTTGTAACCGGCATTCTTGATTGCCTGAATGATGCTGTTTAAGGCATCTTCTGTTCCGTCCAATTTCGGAGCGAAACCACCTTCGTCACCAACAGCAGTACTTAAACCACGATCGTGAAGCACTTTTTTCAGGTGATGGAAAACTTCAGCACCCATGCGCAAACCTTCGCGGAAAGAAGGAGCACCAATTGGACGAATCATGAATTCCTGGAAAGCGATAGGGGCATCAGAATGCGAACCACCGTTGATGATATTCATCATCGGAACAGGCAATGTTTTTGCGTTTGCTCCGCCGATGTAACGGTAAAGAGGCATGTCAAGCGCATCGGCAGCAGCTCTGGCAACGGCCAGTGAAACTCCCAACATAGCGTTGGCACCCAGTTTTGATTTGGGTTTTGTTCCGTCAAGCGCCATTA
>DAITNH010000065.1:3641-20380 GCA_036834745.1 Prolixibacteraceae bacterium | reverse complement strand
TTGGCTGGTTGCCGTATAATTCTCAAAACCTGAGCGGGGATGGATCAGCCTTGCTGACCGAACTAATTGCCTGTAATATTGATACATTAACAGCCGATACAGTAATAATAGATGATGATTTGGCAGCCAAATTTTATCCGAATCCGTTGAAAGGAGATATAAATTTGAAAGTTAAAACTGCTGATCCGATTGACTGTGTGGAAGACGTAGCAGTTTATGACTTACTTGGCAAACTGCAAAATATTTCGTGCGCTACAATTGGACCTAATGAACTGTTGCTGAATTTTTCAGGCAAAAGGCCGGGACTTTATTTTGTTCATATTGAAGCCGGTGGCCGGAAAATAGTGGGTAAAATTGCATATATCCATTAATTTTGCACTTTTCAGTTTATGAAAATCAATCTACTTTTATTTTGTGTGCTCATTTCAGGCTTGTTTTCATGCGGAAACCAACCACAAAAACAAAACAAAGCCAATTCAAATCAATTTGCCCACGGATTTCACATTGTAAAAATGGGGGAGATTACCCGTCTAGATGTGTTTAATCCATGGGAGAATGCACGTAATTTTATCTATTCTTACTACCTGATACCCAAAAGTATTGCCATTCCTGATTCTTTGACCGACCGTTCAATTATCAGGATTCCGGTTGAAAAGGTGGTGGTCTTATCAACAACCCACATTGGATTTATTGCAAAATTGGGATTGGAATCCACGATTATCGGGGTTTCGGGCAAAGACTTTGTTTCAAATCCCATTGTGAGGAAAGGCATTGAGGAAGGTTTGGTGCATGATATTGGCTACGATCAAAACCTGAATTACGAACTTTTGCTGCAACTGAAACCTGATTTGGTGATGGCTTACGGGATCGGTTCGGATGTGGCCGCCCATCTTTCCAAGATGAAAGATTTGAACATTCCAGTGGTGATTAATGCCGAATACCTTGAAGAAACTCCACTTGGCAGGGCTGAATGGCTGCTGTTTATGGGTTCATTTTATAATCAAACTGATCTGGCACAACAGATATTTAATGAGATTGTTATGGAATACGACAGTATGAAAAAAATGATTCCTACAAGTAGTCACAAACCACTTATTCTTTCAGGATTGCCATACAAGGATAATTGGTGGGTTCCGGGAGGAAAGTCGTATATGGCCAATATGATTGCGGATGCCGGAGGTGATTATATCTGGAAAGATAATCCATCGCGTGAGAGTTTTGTAGTTTCGCTCGAAAATGCCATTGTAAAAGCGACTCAGGCCGATTTGTGGATCAATACCGGGCAAACAAACAGTATTCAGGAAATACTTGAAAGCGACGAAAGGTTTAAAATAATTCCTGCATTGCAGAAAAAAATGGTTTATAACGACAACAAGCAAATGAACCCGACCGGGGGCAACGAAGTCTGGGAAACCGGAGCCGCCAATCCGCAGGATTTATTGCGCGACCTGATTCATATTTTTCATCCTGAAATCAGGACAGACAGTGCTTTTCACTATTATCAAAAACTGAACTAATGCAGAAAGACCGTCTGATATCGAGGAATTTTTTGCTGTTTGGACTGCTTGGTTTGCTTGCCATTCTGCTGTTTATTCTCGATATATTTTTCGGTTCGTTGCTGATTCCGTTTAAAACCATTTTGCATGTTCTTACAGGAACCGGGGATGTCAATCCTGAAATAAAAAGCATCATTCTCGACTTCCGGTTACCTAAAGCAATCACAGCAGTGATTGCAGGTATAGCTTTGTCAATAAGCGGTTTGCAAATGCAGACAATTTTCCGAAATCCACTTGCAGGTCCATTCGTTTTGGGAATCAGCGCCGGTGCAAGCCTTGGAGTGGCCATTTTGGTTTTAGGATTTTCATCGGTATTTACACTGGGCCTTTTTACCATCAGCGGCTCATGGGCTTTGGTAATTGTAGCCTGGCTGGGTTCAGCACTTGTATTGTTTCTGATTCTGGCCGTTTCAATCCGCATCAAAGATATTCTCACTATTTTGATTCTCGGAATGTTGTTCGGAAGCGCTTCGGGCGCTTTGGTAAATATTCTTCAGTATTTTAGCAACGAGTCGATGCTTAAGTCTTTCGTTATCTGGACGATGGGTAGTTTGGGAAGTGTAACGAAGTCGCAACTGAATGTTTTGATTCCATCGGTGGCAATCGGATTGTTTTTGAGCTTTTTCAGTATTAAGTCGCTCGATGTGATGTTGTTGGGCGAGCAATATGCGAAAAGTATGGGATTGCGGGTGCGAAATGTACGTTTTTTGGTATTTACCAGCACCAGTATCCTGGCAGGTAGCATTACCGCTTTTTGCGGCCCCATTGGATTTATCGGAATTGCAGTGCCGCACATTGGCCGTTTACTGTTTAAAACAGCACGACATAAAATATTGATTCCTTCGAGTTTACTGCTCGGTTCAATTGTGATGCTTTTAAGCGACATTGTTTCGCAAATGCCGGGTTACGAAAGTACTTTGCCAATCAACTCTGTAACAGCGCTGGTAGGCATTCCGGTGATTATCTGGATTATTTTAAAGAACAGAAAATTTTCTTCGGTCTGATGAGGAACCAACAGGTAAATATTACGGTACAAAACCTTTCTGTGGGATACAAGAAAGGGAAGAGCTTTGTTGCCATCAAGGAAGGTATCAATGTGAATGCACATTCCGGAGAATTAATTGCCTTAATTGGCAGCAACGGAATTGGCAAAAGCACTTTACTGCGCACGCTAACCGGTTTTCAGAAAGCATTGAGCGGCGAAATACTTTTTAACGACCGGAAACTGGGCAGTTTCAGCATCAAGGAATTGGCGCGGGTGTTGAGTTTTGTTTCTACGGAAGCCATTCGCGTGCAAAATCTGCGCGTCTGGGAACTTCTGGCAATGGGGCGATATCCGTACACCAATTTGATGGGAACGCTGACAGACGAAGATAACCGCATCATCAAGCGAGCTATACAGCAAGTCGGACTGGCAGGTTACGAAGATCGGATGATCGACCAGATCAGCGATGGAGAACGGCAACGCGCAATGATTGCACGGACACTTGTCCAGGATACACCGCTCATTATTCTGGACGAACCAACCGCCTTTCTGGATATCAGGAACAAATACGAAATTATTCACTTGTTGCACGACTTTGTGAAGACGGAAAACAAGACTGTGCTTTTTTCAACGCACGATCTGAATATTTCAACTTCGGAAGTGGATAAAATATGGCTAATGCTTGACGATAAGGTTGTTGAAGGCGCACCTGAAGATTTGATTCTTGCAGGAAATTTTGATCAGATGTTTCATTCCAATAAGGTTTATTTCAATGGTGAATCAGGAGATTTTATGCTTCGAAAAAATGTGATTGGAACTTACACTTTGAAAGGCCCTGAAGGCAAAATTTTTAACTGGACCTGCCGTGCATTGCAGCGAATAGGGTTGGTTTATACTGAAACCGATCCTCTTGTAATGATAAATATCCCAAATATGGAGGAAAATCCGGTTTGGAAGGTCGAAATAAATTCGAAGGAAAGATTGGAAATTTCTTCGCTTTATGAATTAACCGCGGAGTTGTACAAGCGTTTATCAGGCCTTTAAAATCTATTTGGGTGCCACAAAATAACCGGCCATTTTAATGGCTTCAGGAGTGCTGGCAAAATCAGCTTTTGAAGTTAGAATAACATCTGCAACCGCTTTGTAGGCTGGACAATTACGGATGCTAATTTTCTTGTTTTGGGCATGCACTTTTGTCACCAAATCTTTAAATTTCTGAAAATCCTCGAAAGGAATGTTCCCGGTTCCTTTCCAACTGGTTATTTCGCTGAAATCCACTTCAATTAAAGGCATTTTTCCTGAATCCGCCTTTTTATCAATATCGGTCAAACTACCCACCAAACCCAGAAAGCTTGGCCTGATGCTGTTTATTTTTTCGAGCTGGCTGTTGTCTTTTATCAGAATACGCAGTTTTCCAGGATGTTTTACTCCGGCAAGTTCGAAAGAAAGCATATCAGTGAACGGGCGCATTTCGAAAGCCAGTTCTTTGTAAACCTGAACTGGCAGACTTGAAATGTTCAATATCAGGTAAATGTCCCCATTATAGCCGGGAATTATTTCACCGTTATTCTTTTTAAACTGATTGAAAAGGGGATACAAATAAGCATCAGTTAGTGTGGGCAGTTTGTGATTGGCGCTGTCTGGCATCAGCTCTGTGACAAATAATTTACCGTAAATGTACATCACATCTGCCTCAAAATTAAAGATCCCGTTGCCTACCGATTCCCACAATTCGGTCTTGCTACTGAAATTTTGCGAAGAAATAATCGGTTTCGCATTTTTTTGCGAATAAGCCAATTGAACCATCAACACTGCCAAAACACCAACGAATATTTTTCTTACCATGTCCTCAAACTTCAAAATCTATTTGAAAGTCAGTAAAATTAATTTTTAAAATCTAATACTGAAGTCACTCTGTCAAGTATTTTCCTGCAATGCAAATTACATGGAATTCAATACGTTTTGAATTTACCCCAGTGAACCAACTCCGACAAATCTTTTCTGGTTTTTACCGGAGCCTCAGAGTTGGTATAACCAACTGGAATTATGGCAATTGGCTCGATATAATCTGGCAGTTCCAGTTTTTTTCTGGCCATTTCAACGTCGAAATTACAAATCCAACAGGTGCCAAGTCCAAGCTCAGTCGCTTTTAGTACCAAATGATCAATTGCGATTGCGGCATCCACATCTGCAAAATCTTTTCCGTCCGATTTTCGTTTCCACGATTGCGAATGGTCGGCACAAACCACAATGCAGACAGGAGCTTCTTTGAACCAGCTTCGATGATAAACTTCGTGAAACGAGCTTAGATCTTCATTTTCGGTTATCACTATATAATGCCAGGGTTGGTAATTAACCGCAGAAGGAGCCAAACGTGCGGCTTCCAGAATTTCAAGAATGCTACTTCTGTCAACTTTTTCGCTGGTGTACGATCTGACTGAGAAGCGGCTGGCGATTAGGTCGTTGAATTTCATTTATCTTTTTTTTTAGTTTTGAAGTAAAATTAAACAATCAAATACATCCGCATACAAAACCATCGGCCATTCCTTCATTCAAATCGGCAACAGCTTTTTTCTCTTCTTCAGTTCCGGAACATACATCACAAACCGGAAGGTTGATTTCCATATTTTTCTTTGTGGTTTGCGGATCGATCACTTTTCCGCAGACAAAACAATGGTTTAAAAAATCTGCCATTTAAAAGTTCTCCTGATATTTATGCTTCAAAAATAGTTCAATAATTTCAGGAATCAAAAATCACCTACTTATCCATTTTTGGCATTTAAATAATTATTTCCTGTTTTTTTTCTGATTTATTGGCAGATATTCCGGATTAAAAGGCAATTCTGGCTGATCTTTCGCCGATTAGCAGGGTGGCATGATAATCGTAAAAACCAATTCGAGTTTTAAACATTATAACTACATTTGTGGCTTGAAAATTTTGATCAATTAAAACCTGTACAATGGCATTTTTAAATAAAATTCTGGGCAAATTTCTTGGCAATAAGGCAGATAAAGACATGACTGAGATAACGCCATTGCTTGAAATGACGAAAAAAGAATATGAACGCATTAAATCACTTTCCAATAATGAACTGAGAGCCGAATCTGACCGGTTAAAAGCATTGATAAAAGAGCGGATTAAACCTGAAGAAGACAAGATCGCTGAACTGAATGAACTGGCAGAAACAGTTGATATTCAGGAAAGTGAAAAAATCTATCAGGAAATTGACAAACTCGAAGAAAAAATTAAAGACAAACTCGAAGAAGTTTTGAACGAAATACTTCCGGCGGCATTTTCAGTAATTAAAACAACAGCCAAACTTTTTAATGACAATGAAAAGGTTATTGTAAAAGCAACCGATTTCGACCGCGATCTTGCAGCAATCAGGAACAGTATTCTGATAGAAGGCGACAATGCAATTTGGCTCAACAAGTGGATGGCCGGTGGAAACCAGATTACCTGGGACATGGTTCATTACGATGTGCAGTTGATCGGAGGGATTGTCCTGCATCAGGGAAAAGTTGCTGAAATGGGCACCGGTGAAGGAAAAACGCTCGTGGCAACGCTGGCTGTTTTTCTGAATGCATTGACCGGAAAAGGCGTTCACCTGGTAACTGTAAACGACTACCTGTCGAAACGTGACTCGGAATGGATGGGGCCGATCTTCGAATTTCACGGACTGAGCGTTGATTGTATCGACAAACATCAGCCCAACTCTGAAGGCCGCCGCAAAGCATACATGGCCGATATTACCTACGGAACCAACAATGAATTCGGCTTCGATTATTTGCGCGACAACATGGCCATCAATCCAAATGATCTGGTTCAGCGCAAGCACCACTATTCAATTGTCGATGAAGTCGATTCAGTTTTAATTGACGATGCCCGTACTCCACTGATTATTTCGGGTCCAATTCCGAAAGGCGAAATTCAGAAATTTGAAGAGCTTCGTCCCAAGGTGGAGAAACTATATGCAGCACAGCGAAATGTTGTCAATCAATGTTTGTCGGATGCAAAACGAATTCTGAACAATCCGAATGCTACCAAGGAGGAAAAAGAACAAGGTTCCATTTTACTGCTTCGTGCCCACAAAGGATTGCCAAAGAACAAGGCAATTATCAAATTCCTGAGCGAAGAGGGAATTAAAACCCAGATGACAAAAACAGAGAATTACCATATGCAGGACAATAACAAGCTCATGCATATCATTACGGATCCGCTGTTTTTTGTGATTGAAGAGAAGCAGAATTCAGTAGAATTGACTGATAAGGGAATTGACCTGATTTCGGATGATGTTGAAGATCAGATGTTTTTTGTGCTACCTGATGTTGGTTCTGAAATTGCTGAAATTGAAAACGATAAATCGCTCACCAAAGAGCAGGTGCTGGCAAAGAAAGACGATCTGCTTACCAATTATTCCATCAAGTCGGAACGCGTTCATACCATCAACCAGTTGCTAAAAGCTTATGCAATGTTCGAAAAGGACGTTGAATACGTGGTGATTGAAAACAAGGTGAAAATTGTGGACGAACAAACCGGTCGTATCATGGAAGGCCGTCGCTATTCGGATGGTTTGCACCAGGCCATTGAAGCCAAAGAACGGGTAAAAGTGGAAGCTGCAACCCAAACGTTCGCAACCATTACACTTCAGAATTATTTCAGAATGTATCACAAACTGGCTGGTATGACTGGTACTGCAGAAACAGAAGCAGGTGAGTTGTGGGACATCTATAAACTGGATGTGGTGGTGATCCCGACAAACAGAAAAGTAGTTCGCGACGACCGTGAAGACATGGTATATAAAACCAAACGCGAGAAATACAATGCGGTGGTTGAAGAAATTGTAGCCCTTAACCAGGCAGGACGTCCTGTTTTGGTTGGTACAACTTCTGTAGAAATTTCGGAATTGCTGAGCCGCTACCTTAAAATGCGCGGCATAAAACACAATGTACTGAATGCCAAATTACACGCCCGTGAAGCCGAAATTGTCGCCGATGCCGGTGTAACTGGGATGGTGACCATTGCTACCAACATGGCTGGTCGTGGTACCGACATAAAATTAACAGCAGAAGTTAAAAAAGCAGGCGGTTTGGCCATCATTGGTACCGAAAGGCATGAATCTCGTCGCGTTGACCGCCAGTTACGCGGACGTGCCGGTCGTCAGGGTGACCCGGGATCATCTCAGTTCTTCGTTTCGCTGGAAGACGATTTGATGCGGTTGTTCGGTTCAGACCGTATTACCGGAATCATGGATAAAATTGGTCTGAAAGAAGGCGAAATGATCCAGCATTCGATGATTACAAAGTCGATCGAGCGTGCGCAGCGGAAGGTGGAAGAAAACAACTTCGGCATACGTAAACGTTTGTTGGAATACGATGACGTGATGAATTCGCAACGTGAAGTAATCTACAAAAAACGCCGTCACGCTTTGTTTGGCGAACGCGTTGAAGTGGATCTCCTGAATACAATGTACGATGTGATCGAGAATCTGGTGAGTGAATACCAGGAAAACGGAATGTTCGAAGAATTCAATAACGACCTTATCCGCCTGATGTCGATGGAATTGCCTGTTACTGAACAGGAATTCATGAAAATGAAAGCGGATGATCTGGTTGATAAAGTATATCACGAAATGGTTGCGACTTACACGCGACGGATGGAAAATATTGCCAAACAGGCTTATCCGGTTATTCGCGACGTTTATGAGCAAAAATCACATCTGTACACGAACATTGTTGTTCCAATTTCCGACGGAAAACATATTTTCCAGATTGTGACCAATCTTGAAAAAGCATATAAAAATCAGGGGAAAGAGCTGGTTAAATCTTATCAGAAACAAACAGTTCTGGTTACCATCGACGATGCATGGAAAGAACAGCTTCGCGAAATGGATGATCTGAAACAATCGGTTCAGAATGCTACTTACGAGCAAAAAGACCCATTGCTGATCTACAAATTTGAATCGTTCAATTTGTTCAAGATCATGATCACCAAGGTAAATAAATCCATTGTTTCAATCCTTGCAAAAGGCCATATCCCGATCAGCGATCCGCAGCAGGTTCGCGAAGGCCACGAACGCAGAGGACTTGATCTGAGCAAATTATCAACTTCGAAATCTGAATTACCTTCGGGACCATCTAGCCAAAGCCGGCCGGAGGCACCTCAGGAACCCAAACAACTGCAACCTATCAGGGTTGAGAAAAGAGTAGGACGAAATGATCCTTGTCCGTGTGGAAGCGGTAAAAAATTCAAGGCGTGTCACGGTAAAGACCTTGCTGATTAATACACAAAAACTATGGACATTCTGGCATTTATTCATTGGAACGTTAGCCCCGAAATTTTCACGTTAGGGCCTTTGCAAGTTCGCTGGTACGGACTTTTCTTTGCCCTTGGTTTCCTTTTCGGTTACAATCATGGAGAGAAGATGTTCAAACACGAGAACATTGATCTGAAATGGCTCGAAAGTTTGTTCATTTACCTGATTGTTGCAACCGTTGTTGGTGCACGTTTAGGTCATGTATTGTTTTACGGTTGGGATTATTATTCGCAGCATCCGATTGAAATCCTGTATGTTTGGCAAGGTGGACTGGCCAGTCACGGTGGTGTTCTCGGAATTATAATTGCCATGATTCTCTGGAGCCGGAATGTTTCGAAACGTTCAATTTTGTGGGTTTTGGATAGGGTAGTGGTTCCGAGTATTTTTGTTGGTGCCTTGATCAGATTCGGAAATTTAATGAATTCGGAAATTTACGGGATGCAGACGACCTTGCCATGGGGATTCATTTTCGAAAGAAACCATGAAACAGTTGCCAAACACCCAACACAAATTTACGAAGCATTTAGCTACCTGTTAACTTTTGGCGTAATGCTTTACATGTACTGGAAAACAAAAGCCAAAGACTATCAGGGCATGTTGCTCGGTGTATTCTTTATCATGGTTTTCACTGCGCGCTTCCTTGTTGAATTTATCAAGGAAGATCAGGAGGCATTTGAAGCAACCATGAGTTTGAATATGGGACAATGGCTGAGCATTCCGTTTATAATTACCGGAATTGTCCTAATTATTCTTGCCGTTCGGAAAGGACCGGTATATTACAAAAACCTGGAAGTTAAAGGAAAAAAATAGAGATTCAATACCTATTGAAAACCCTGAAATCGCAGACAAAATGCTCTGATTTCAGGGTTTTTGTTTGATAACAATTGCGAAGCGATTAAATGTGAATAGCCATGTATGAAATGCATGGACGATGAACAGCGTTCGTAGCGCAACCCCTATCGGGAGGGGTTGAATGTAGCATGCCACTTTAATTTGTGAAAAAGGAAACTATGTGATAAACAGGCTTATAATTTTTCGGCCCTGCTTTCACACGAAAACAGGGCCGAATTATATGCTTTGAAGTTCTTTTCAATTCATTCTGGCTCATGCCAATTACAAAACTGCTTTACTGGTAAATAGCTTCCTTTTAAAATAAAAGGCTACGTTCACCAAGCCAACCATCACTGGAACTTCGACCAGCGGGCCAATTACAGTGGCAAAGGCAGCCTGTGAATTAATACCGAATACGGCAATAGCCACTGCAATAGCTAATTCAAAATCGTTGCTTCCTGCAGTGAAGGCCATTGTAGTTGATTTTTCGTAGCCTTCACCCATCCATTTGGCGACAAAGAAGGTACTGAAAAACATAAACACAAAGTAGATGGTATATGGTATTGCAACCCTTAGAACATCCAATGGCAATTCAATAATTTTTTCGCCTTTCAGTGAGAACATCACAAAAATGGTGAATAACAGTGCTATTGGTGTTAACAAGGAAACTTTAGGAATAAATTTGGAAAAATACCATTCGCTGCCTTTCCAATTGCGGAGTACCAGGTTTGAAATCAAACCGGCGGCAAAAGGTATTCCCAGATAAATTAGAACAGTAATTGCAATTTCTGAAATAGAAACTTCAACAACAGCGCCTTTTAAACCAAACAGTGGAGGTAAAAGGGTAATAAACACATAGGCATAAACTGAATACAGGAATACCTGAAAAATGGCATTGAAGGCAACCAATCCGGCAGCAAGTTCCGTGTCGCCTTTGGCAAGGTCGTTCCAAACCAATACCATTGCAATACATCGGGCCAAACCCACCAGAATAACACCGACCATTAATCCCGGCTGATTATGCAGGAAAAGAATAGCCAAAAAGAACATGACCAGTGGGCCGACAATCCAGTTTTGGGTAAGTGAAAGGCTTAAAAGTTTCAGGTTCTTAAAAACCAAAGGCAATTTTTCGTATTTCACTTTGGCCAGAGGTGGGTACATCATCAGTACAAGGCCAATAGCAATGGGAATATTGGTAGTTCCTGAGCTTAACGAATTCCAGAAACCTGAGATTTCAGGGAACCCAAAGCCTGTGACAACCCCGGCAAACATGACCAGAAATATCCATAACGTAAGGTAGCGGTCAAAAAATGAAAGTTGTTTTGCTGTGCTCATATGAATTAATTTGAAAATTTGAAAATTCGGCAATTCAAGAAACATAGACTCATAATCGAATTGCCGAATTAATTAATTGTCGAATTAGTTTTGTTTATACCCTGAAACTGTAATACTGAATATTCCCGTATCTCCTTTTTGGAAATCTTCCATTTCGGATTTCGACAGATAGTTATCAAGAACTTCGTCAGGAATGGATATTACCTTCTGTTTGTGGATAGTGATATTTTTGAAGCCTTGATATTCAATGATTTCAAGATATTTGTTCATTTCACTGGCTCCCGAAACACACCCTACATACATTTCGGCATCTTTTTGCAGTTTTTCGGGCAGTTCACCTTTAGTTACCACGTCCGAAACACAAAAATGACCGCCCGGTTTCAATACGCGTATCATATGGGCAAAAGCTTTGTCTTTATCCGGAACCAGATTTAAAACGCAGTTCGATACAATCACATCAAATGTGTTATCGGGCAATGGCATTTCTTCAATGTCGCCCTGAATGAATTCAACATTGGTGAAGCCAAGCTTTTTGTTATTTTCAATTGCTTTTATGATCATGGCATCGGTGAAATCCAAACCTGTAACTTTACCGGTTTCGCCAACAATGGCGCGAGCTACAAAACAATCGTTTCCGGCACCGCTTCCCAAATCAAGAACGTGGTCGCCGGTTTTGATGTTGGCAAATTGAGTCGGAATACCACAGCCCAAGCCCAAATCCGCATCGGCAATGTGGCCTTCCACGTTTTGGTACTCGTCTCCAATCATGCTGAATTCCAACTCGCCGCAGCAACTTGAAGTTCCGCAACACGACGATTGGTTCATCAATAAACTTTGGTTGGCAATTGCTCCGTATTTTTCCTGAACAACCATTTTTAATTCTTCTGCTTTCATAACTGTGGTTTTATTTGTTCGATGTAAAATTTCCAGAATCCTTCTTTAATCTCATCGCGAACCCTAATAAATTCGCTCCATATAAACTCTTCGGTTCCGACAGCATGACTTGGGTCGTCGAATCCGATGTGCAAACGGTGCTTCACTTTTCCGAGAAAAGCCGGACAGTTTTCGTTGGCTCCACCGCAAACAGTAATCACGTAATCCCATTCATCGTTCAGGTATTTTTCAACTGAATCGGAGGTGTGGTGACTGATATCGATGCCGATTTCTTTCATTGCGGCAACTGCTTTGTGGTTGAGTTTTCCGGAGGCTTCGGTTCCCGCAGAACAAACGGTGATGCTCGGATCGAAAGACTGTAAAAAGCCATGTGCCATCTGGCTGCGGCAACTGTTTCCGGTGCAAAGGATGAGTACTTTCATTGTGATATGATTTGTAAATTGGTAAATGTGAAGATTTGAAAATGCAAGGATTTAACAATTGTATTACTGGCAAAGAAAGTCATCAGGCAGTTGAATTTCTTCCAGAAAACCAGATAAAAGATTTTTCATTTCTTTTACCTTTTCGCTGTCGAGGCAATAGTTCATTTTTACGCCTTCAACATGTCCCTTAATCAGCCCGGTATCTTTCAGTTCCTTCAAATGTTGATTTACTGTAGTTCTGCTCAATGGCAATTCGTCGGAAATATCACCTGAAATGCAGGTTTTTGTTTCGGCCAGAAATTGCAGAATTTGCAGTCGGGCAGGGTGGGCGAGGGCTTTAAATAAATTCGCTTTTTCCTGAAGTGCTTCGTCGAAAAGCGCTGTTTTTGATACTACCATTATTTCGAATTTTAAATATGACGCAAATATACGTCAAATATTAATACGACGTATATTTACGTCATTAAATTTTGATTACATTATTTACAATCGTTCCCGCTCCCTTTTATTATCTTCGCTGTATGAACGCAAAACCGAAACCCATATTCGCCAGGCGCATTTTCTGGGATGTGAACTTTGACCTGATTGACTATGATGCCAAAGCCAACTTTGTTATTGAGCGGGTTTTTGAGCGGGGCGATGTGGAAGACATCCGGCAATGCCGACGGTATTACGGCGACGAAAAAGTAACCGAAGCCTTGCTAAATGCCAAATTTCTGCCCGAACACCGCATGCACCTTGCCAGTGCTGTAATTGATAAACCACTAGAAGAATTTAGATGTTACATACTAAGACAGTTGAACCCCGAACTTTTTCCTTACTAAAAAAGCTGATGGAGCTTCCATCGCTTCAGAATTTCTCATTGGTTGGAGGTACAGCTTTGTCTCTTCGCTACGGACACCGAAGTTCAGTTGATCTTGATTTGTTCTTTCATGAAAAATTTGATCACTCAGGCATTGAAAAAGAATTGATTAGCGAATTTGGATCTGATTTCGATTATGAAAGTGGGCATAAAAATTTTGGCATATTCTGTAATATTAACAGCATAAAGGTTGACATCGTTTATTTTCCCCATCAGCCAATTGCAGCTATTGAAACCGTAAAAAATATCAGAATTTACAGCAGTGCTGATATCGCTGCAATGAAAATTCAGGCTATTTTTGGTAGAGCGAAGAAAAAGGACTTTTGGGATTTATATGAATTGCTTCAGCATTATTCCCTGCAGCAAATTATAGACTGGCACAAGCAGAAGTACCCAAGTCAAATGCTCGCAATTAGTATTCCAAATGCAATTACCTATTTTGTTGATGCCGACGAAAGCGAAACTCCGGTGAGCTTTAAAAATCAAACCTGGGAAAGTGTCAAAAAAGGGATTCGACGGGCAGTAAGTGACTATCTTCGATGAACAACCATAGTCAGCTTCCCATATTCTATCCTGATAAATTCTACAAGCAGCTTTTCCTGCCTGATCCTAACATTTCGGCAGTGGCTTAAATGCTCAAATTGGAATGGAATTCTGATATTAAATGACTGGTTATTGCTGATCTGAAATTCATCCTCACATTCCAATTCTCCATTGGGGCCAAATCGGGAGATGAAATATTTATCATTTTCTTTCCATCTGATAGAAAACCATGATCCTGAACCTTCACCACTCAACCATTGTGCAAACTCCGGAATATCTTTCGGCCTTGCTGTCTCTGGTAATGTGCCTTTCAACTTGCTTTTATCGGATATTGGAGCCGTGCAGAATGGCGCTTTGGTCAGTAATTTTGGAAGAACTACTTTGTTTTCAAAGGAATTTACATTGTTCATGGGGGTTGGAGTCAACGGTACCCCGAAATTTAATTTAAATGTCGGACCCCACGAGGGGTTTCCTGCTCTTAATACACTGTTTACAAACCTCGAACAGTTGCTGCCTTTGTACCGGAACGGGCCATAAGGAATCGGACTTTTTTGCTGAAGATAGAATGCCCTGCTATATGCTCTTTGAAAATTAATTCTGTTGTATGATGCATGGATTTTCCCTTCTCCATGACATTCAGGGTTTAATTGTAATTCAGTTAATATTTCTTCAAAATTTTCGATTTTCCGATCGTCTTCAGAAATCGAGGCGGATGTTTTCATTTTTAAACCATCGTCGGTTGCTTCACTGCGAACCCTGCCATGCTGAAACGGCGAGTGGTAACGGCCAAAATCAAAATAATGGCATTTACATGTTTCAGGATCAATGAGAACCAAAGCGGCATGACCAACTTTGTAATAGTGATTTTCGCTAAATCCAAGAAAATCTGAGAGTGCATCGTACCAATACCCTGGCTGTTTGCAATAGGTTTCGGGCCAGGCGATGGCAATGGCAAATCCGGTAGGTTGTTTATGATTGGTCATAACTCAATCTCTTGATTGGTATTGTTTTGCAAATCGGTATAATTCATCCGGAATTTTCCGTCAGCAGGAACGACTTGGGTAATACTGACTGTTTTCATGCCGCCCTCGCGCTCCATCACCACATCAATTGACTGATCGCTGGTATGAGTGCCCGAATGAAAAGCAAGAATTTTTTCAGAAGAGATTTTTTCGTTATTTTCCTGCAAAAATCGTTTGAACCATTGATTGCGCAATTTTCGATTCTCCGAATTGTACAAAGTAACCGACGACCATATTTGCGCCAGTTTTTGGTTCAATTCCCTGAAATGTTTGGTGCTGCCGTCCCAAATAAATTCATTGAAATGCCTGACTTTTCCACCTTGCTGATCCAGTACGATCATTGTAAAAGGCTCAATCTCCGATAAATCCTTTTCCTGAAAAAAGTCGAACACGTCAGATTCAGAAAAAATTAGTTCGAGTAAAACAGTACCCCGGCTTTGCGCGTATGGTGGTTTTTTTTCGTGAGCCTCAAATGCTCCGTTCAAAAGGCAGCACAGGCGTCCGTTCCCGTTGGCAGCGATCCACGATCCTCCCGCTTGAACATCTTTCGGAAAACCGACTTTTAGTTTGCCGATCCTGTAAATTTGCGGCACAACGGTAGTCCGGAATGACTTCTCATCGCGGTTCGATGTCAGTACAAAACCTGCATCGCTTACGTTCGGTATGTAACTTACTGTGCACATTTGTTTTCGCGAAAACGGATGGTTGAATAAGCTACGCCAAAATGTTCGTCGGTTAGTTCCTTTAATCCGAGCGCAATTAAACCAGCTTTAATAAGTGCCTGATGGTGAATGCTGTGTTCGATGCAATAGGCCAGTTCGCGTCCAACCGAACTTTGGATAGTATTTTGCGATGAACCGTCGGCAGTAAAATCGCCCTCAAACTTTACCGTGAGGTTCACATCCAATGTGTCGATGCCCTGAATCAAACGGTCGATCATTGAAATGACAAAATGCCGGTCGTTTTCAATGCGAGTATCGCGTTGCCGCTTGTCATAGCTTATTATTCCGGAAAACGAGCCCGACACAAGCAACAGGTAAAACTCTAAAATATGACGGACATGCTGACCAATGGTTGAGCCAGAAAGTATATCTGCTTTTCTGATATAATTTTCGTTATCAATATTTTGCAGCAGGTCTCTTATTTGTAAAATATTTTCCTTTGCAGTTGTTTTCATTTTGATTTTTATTTGGGTGTTTTATTTCGAAACAGCAGGTGTTTTGCGAACCTGCTGCTAATTTTTTCTCTATTTTATGTTGGTCTATTGAGCCTGAAGTTCTGAATGAATGGTAACTTCAACTGTTTTTGCAATATTGCTCGAAGGTTTACCTTTTACAAATGAAACTCCGTAATAGGCCAATGTCAGGTTAAACATGCTTTGTATCTGAACAGTGTTGCCTTTTACTGTCAGCCTACCTTTTTCGGTAACCGGTTTTGTAACTCCTTTAATGGTCATATCACCCTGAACATTGGCTTCATAGCTTCCATCTTTAGCGAAGTCAACCTTGTCGAGGTTTGTAATTTTGCCGATAAGTTTTGCTTTTGGAAATTCCTTTGTGTTTAAAAAATCTTCTCCGTTAAAATGTTTCTGCATCAAGGCTTTTTCGAATTCGAAACCCTGCATTGGAACAGAAAAAACTACCTCGCCGGTTGCTTTGTTAATGGTTCCAACTGCTGCATTGTTGTTGGCTTCAATGTTCTCGGCTGGTGTAGTCGAGAAAAATTTAATGTGTGTTTTGGTACTTACCAGTTTGTCGGATGTTTGTGCGGTGGCCGAAAATGCTACAAATAAGGCCAGAATGATTGTTGATAAACTTAATTTCTTCATGATAATTTCTTTTAGGATGTTTATGTTTTGAATTTTATTTTGTTGCAACGTCACTCTTTTCGAGGATTACATTTTCATACAATTCGAGATCTTCGTCATAAGCTGCTCCTGAACGGATAACTCCTTTAATGGTGACAGTTTCTC
>DAITNH010000065.1:0-3541 GCA_036834745.1 Prolixibacteraceae bacterium | reverse complement strand
TCTTCGTCATAAGCTGCTCCTGAACGGATAACTCCTTTAATGGTGACAGTTTCTCCAACCTGAAGTTTTGCTGCATTTGCTCTGGTTTCGGTGGTGAAGCTTGCACTAACTCCTGCTTTGTCGTCAGCACCTTTCAGGAGAACCACTTTCTGATCGTTAAAATCTTCGGAAACTTTGCTAACCACGCCGGTTATTTCCAGAACTTTTGAATCACCGTCTTCTGCCAGGTATTTCATATTGGCAGATTCCTTGTCGGTAAGGTATTCTGTCACAATTTGTGAACTGCTGAGACTGAAATCGGCAGTTGCTTTTTGCACATTGCGGTGCGGCATGTTGAATAAATATAGGCCGACAGCCCCGGCTATTATTGTACCTGCGATTGCCACGACAATTCCTGTTTTGATCATTTTTTTCTTTTCCATCTTTATTCTTGTTTTTCGTTTTATAAACTAACAGTCGAAGAAAAATCAAATCCTGACAAGTTGAAAGCAAAAAAAATGCGGAACTTTTGATTCCGCATTGAGTTATTCAAATTGCTTTGCTACTTCAGTCCTTTCTTTGCTGTTATTAAAGCCGCAGCAAGCTCCGCATCGGTTTTTGCAACACTCACCTGGCTAATGAGTTCTTTGGTTTCAGAATTAAAGAAATAGGCTACACCAGTTCCCGGATAGGCTGCAATTGCCTTGTCCAGACCAACTTTTTTCAGTTCTTCTGCCGATTTTAATTTTGTTTCGTCATTGGTAACATCGTTGGCCAGAAATTGAATGGCCATGTCTTTGTTGTTTGCCATAAATGCAGCCATAGCCCGTTCTCCGTTTTTCTGGCATGTCGGACACCAATCGGCTTTGTTGATTACTGCAATAACTTTGGAGCCTTTTCCTGCAAAAGCGGAAACTGAAACTAAAGCGATAAGTACTACGCTTGCGAAAATTGTTTTAATTGCTTTCATAATTTAAAAATTTAGAATTTGACTTTAATGATTAAGATTGAATACATTCTTTCTTTTCTCAATGGTCGTTCGATTTTCAGAACCTGACAAAATATCTTCAATTTTTTTCAGATCCAACCATAAAGTTTAATTTCTGCAAGCAAAAAAAATCCCCGAAAGCCAAAGGCAGACGGGGTTACAGTATTATTTTGATTGGCTCTAAAAAGTCAAAACTTTTGCATCGCTTTTCAGGTAATCCGTCAATGGTTTGCCCATTCCTTTTACTTCAAAACCCAGTTTTTTCAGGTCATCCACAACATTGTAGGCAGTTGCACAGGCAATGCAGGCTTCAATTACTACTCCATCCTTTTGCATGGCTTTCAGTTTTTCCTGAATTTTTAGGTTTTCTGAAACCATTTTTGCCGATGGTCCCCAAACAATCAGGGTAACCTCTTTAAACCACCCCGCGGTTTTGGCAGCGTGGGCATACATTAAAACCATTCTTTCGGCCAGGTATGGATCATCGCTGGTCCATACTATTACAAGTTTATCCGGGGCATTTCCGGTTTCTGCTGATTGTGCCATCATCTTTGACGTATTAAATATTAACAATGAGGTTAAAACTCCCAGTAGGATTTTTGATTTCATTTTGACTAGATTTTGTGTGATTAGTTAGAATTGTTTCATTTCAATTGATATTTTCCAGGCATTTCTTTCGGTTTGCCAAAATGCTTGAATAGAGCGAAACGCAGAATGGCACGAGGAAAGTCAGTAGCATGCGATAAATGTTCAATCCTTCGAATGAGAGTTTAAAAAGCCCGGGGTTATTGATAATATTGAGAATAATGCCCACCAATATTGCTACACGGACTGCACGGCTAACCGAATCTTTTTTGGCAGCAAGACTGATGAATGTGGATTGATTTTTCAGTTTGTCCATTTATTTTTTTGTCTCCGTCAGATTTAGGTTGATCTGCTTTTTCAGTTGTTCCAGATCAATTTCAATTTTCTTATTTTTCTGGAAGGTTTCCATTCCCTTTTCTATCAGTATGCTTTGTTTTTCGTAATTTCTGCAGGCATCGCACATCATTTTATGGGCTTTCAGTTGCATCTGTTCAGAAAACGAAAGTTGCACATGAAAATTTTTCTCAATCAATTCGGTCGCCTTCAGGCACGAAAGAAAGAGTTTGTTCATAATTTTCTTCATCATTATTTCTACTTTTTAATTATTGTGCCAGTTCTTATCGATGCAATCTCTCAACTGAAGTTTTGCCCGGTGAACGATTTGCCAAAAATTAGACGTTGTTATACCCAGTTCCTGACAAATATCTTCACCATTTTTTTCTGTCATGTATTTTAATTTTATGGCAGCGTTCCACTTTTCGGGAAGTGCATTCATACACTTTTGCAGAACTTCCTGAAAGTCTGTTTCATCAAGCACATTTTTCTCATCGTCGGATTGCCAATCCTTTGGTTTACGGCTTTCCTGCCAGGCTCCATCGGTATCAAAATAAATCGAATCCGATTGGTTTTCGAGGGCAGCTGGTTGGTGAACTTTTTTGCGGTAGTGGTCAATGATTTTGTGGTTCAGGATGCTAAACAACCATGTTTTTGGAGAACTGTCGCCTTTGAAATTTTCTATTTTTTCGGCTGCTGCCAGAAAAGTATCCTGAACAAGGTCTTTTGCCAGTTCGCTATCATAAACTTTGTGAAAGGCCCAGGAATAAAGGCCGGAGGTGTACTGATTGACCCATGTTTCAAGTAGATTGCTTGTCATTTTGAGGTTTTTTGCAGAGTTTAAAACTGAGCATCATGATTGCAAGTACGAAAATAGCACAAATTTCCATGATCGATTTAAACGAGTTTTGATGGTCGATAAAATAACCAAAAGCCGGTGGTCCCAATGCGGTACTTAATACGAGTAAAGTGCTGAAATAACTTCGGATTTTGCCCAAATTTCCGCTTCCATAAACTTCAACCTGAACTGCTGTTTTAATGGTACTGCCCAATATGTTGCAGAAACCGCCAAGTACAACAAGCTATAACGCCAACCTGCAAAAGCAATGAGCGGAACAACAAGCAGTGGCAGAATAAATTGTCCGGCCGGACGCCCAAGTGCGGTAACCCCTAAAGCTTTTCCCCGGTGTTCATCAAAGTGCTTGGCAATTCCGGTTGACGATGTGTGTGTCATTAAACCCTGTCCGAACCACCGCACCATGAAAAGGCCAAGCATCAGTATAATTGTGTGATATGCTTGCGAAAGGACAACTACCGAAACCATCAGACCTGAAAAAACCAGCAATCCATAATTTCTCAATGAAATTCGATCGATGTATTTTCCAACGGCTGAAATCAAAAATGCTGAAATGATTGTAACCGTGGCATACATGGTTCCAAATGCGGCATTCGTTATTTTAAGTGATTCGACCCAGAAACGATCAAAAGGAATCGACTGATGGCATTGAATGCAAATTCCGAAGTTGGCTTCCTCGGTCATTCGAATTGCCATGCTAAGTTGATCCAAGCGGTTTTCCAGGTTTCTGATGCTTGCTTCAACAATGCTGTTGTTGTTGATTGCATCCATCCTGGAAATGGACTTATTTACTGAAGGAC
>DAITNH010000064.1:18233-20402 GCA_036834745.1 Prolixibacteraceae bacterium | reverse complement strand
CCCAACCATTTTATGCCTGCCACATAACCTTTTAGGTTCAGCACATTGGGATCTTTGTCGAACCAGGCAAAACAATCGTAGGTTTTCCCATTATCCGGATCATAAATACTGCCACCTTGCCATTGTTTGTCGGCAGCATTGTATTTTAATCCCGAAAGAATCCTGAGGCCCAATCTGGATTTTGACCTTAATTTAGCATCCGGATTGTTAAAATCTTTTTCCGGCTCGCCATTCACGTATTTCTCCGGATTAATGTAGATCACCGTTCCTGTGAACTTACCATTTTCTTCTTTAACTTCAATTTTAGAAGTCTTTTTGTCATTCCACCAAACTCCTGCAATTTTCATTGCATCCTGAGCAATGGCTTGTGAAATAAACAAGCCAAGAAATAAAACCAATCCAATTTGTTTCATAAGCTTAGTATTTTTCAGCAATTTATGTTTTTTTTTGAATTTGAGACTTCTGCTGAATTTTTAAAATCATAGACCGCTCAATAACTGAATGCCGCAATCCATGTTTCCGGGGAAAGAGCAATATGGGATGTATCATTTGTTAGAATGGCTGTTAGATTAATGATGATAGTATTTTAGAAATCGAGAGTTTGGCGCCGCAAATCACTTCGTCGCTTGCACCGTAATACATAAAAATATCGTCACCTTTCACGTAATGCCCGTTGGTAAATACCACATTCCCGAAAAATCCTGTCTGCTCGTATGTTTCAATGGGTTCCATAATTGGGTCAACGCTGCGGGCAATCACTTTTGAAGGATCGTTGATGTCAAGCAGCAAAGCCCCAAGGCAATAACGATGGTTGCTGTTGGCGCCGTGATAAATTTCGAGCCAGCCTTTTTCGGTCCGGATGGGCGCTCCACCGGCTCCGACACGTTCTGAATCCCACATTTCAGGACGAACAGTGGCAATACATTTGTGTTGCCCCCAGTGAATCAGGTCGGGCGATTCGGCCAGCCAAATGTAGTTTCCACCCAGTTCGGGGCTGCTGGGACGGTGCAATGCGTAGTATTTTCCATTTATTTTTTCCTCGAAAAGGGCACAATCCTTATTGTGTGGCGGAAAAATCATGCCTTTGCGGTCGAAGTTCTTCCAGTCTTTGGTCCGGATCAATCCAACACCAACGCCGAATTCGGAGACTTCGGTAAACGTAAGGCTAAAACCATCGGCCATGGTGGCAACCCGGCAGTCTTCAATGCCAAAAGTTTCCAGTTCGCATTTCCCAAAAATAGGAGGATAACCATCGGGTTCAGAAAAATGAATTCCGTCGTCGCTGCAAACAAGTCGCAGGTAGGAAAGAGTGGTGAGGTAATCCTTCTTTTTATAATTGATTATCCGCGGATCAGAAGCATCAAGTTCCGGGTCGTTTGAATCGAAACTCAGAATTTCAATATCGCCATTACTATTGTATTTCGGAAAACTGATTTTACCTTCAATCTGTTTGGGTCTTTCGGCAACGCGCAGCAACAGCCATATTTTTCCTTCAAATTTAAAAACGCCGGGGTTGAGCAAACAGAGAATTTCCATTCCTTCAATAGCAGGTTTCAGGTCGGCTGGTCGAAGTAGTGGGTTTTGCGGGAATCGTGTTGCTATATCCATATTCTAAAAATCAATCATGAATTCAGTAAAATTAGCATAAAACGGATAATAATGAGAAGCAAAGATTCTCCCGTGATTTATTTCAAAACTCCATTTTGATTTCAGGATTAATGTTTTAACTTTGCGCCACAATTTTTAAATAACTGTTTATCATTTAAATTTAAGCAAAATGCCAGCAAAAATCAGATTGCAGCGACATGGTCGCAAACGGTATGCTTACTATCACATTGTGATAGCTGATAGCAGGGCACCACGGGATGGTAGTAATATTGAACGTATTGGATCTTACAATCCAAATACAAATCCTGCTACTATTGAACTCGATTTTGATAAAGCCATTGACTGGCTTGCAAAAGGTGCTCAACCAACCGATACAGTAAGAGCTATTTTATCTTACAAAGGAGTAATGTACAAAAAACATCTTTTAGGTGGTGTCGCCAAAGGCGCTTTCACTGCTGAAGAAGCTGAAACCAAATTCGATGCCTGGGTAACCGAAAAAGCGAATAAAGTTCAGGCTAAAAAAGATGGATTGGTTGTAAATTCGGAATCTTCGCGCAAAGC
>DAITNH010000064.1:0-18133 GCA_036834745.1 Prolixibacteraceae bacterium | reverse complement strand
AAGTTCAGGCTAAAAAAGATGGATTGGTTGTAAATTCGGAATCTTCGCGCAAAGCTCAGTTCGACATGGAAACTAAGAAAAACGCAGAAAGATTAAACGCAATTGCAAAACGCAATGCTGATGCTGCTGCTGCCGCAAGAGCTGCCGCCGCGCCTGCACCTGCCCCAGTTGCTGAAGAAGTAGCCGAAGAAGCTGCTCCTGAAGAAACTGAAGGTTAACAACAAGCGTCGTGTCATGCCGAACGTTCGACTGAGCTCACGTCGAAGGCTTGTTTCGGCATCTCTGAATAGAATCAGACCCCGAAATAAATTCGGGGTGACTGGTTCGGAATAAAGCAGACAACTTATAAAAGCGATAGAGAGATCTGTCGCTTTTTTCTATTTTTACCAACATGGAAACAATACCGAAAAACAATTGTGTAAAAGTGGGCTATGTGCAGAAACCGCATGGCATCAACGGTGAACTCGTCATCCGTTTTCAGGAAGAATACTACGAAACGCTCGAAGAAAATCCGCCACTTTTTCTGGAGATCGACAATTTGCTCGTTCCTTTCTTTATTGCTGAAGATGGGTTTCGGTTTAAATCGTCCGAATCGGTTATTACACAACTCGATTGGGTGGATACCGATGCAAAAGCCAAAGCCCTTTGCGGATTGTCAGTCTTTGTAAACAAAGAGGATGTAATCGAATCTGACGATGAAATGAGCCCTCATGCATTGGTCGGATATCAATTGTTTGGCGAAGATCAGGGCTTGATTGGTGAAATAAAGGAAGTTCACGATTACGCCGGAAATATGTTGCTTCTCGTTGACTATCAAGGAAAAGAAGCGCTTGTGCCACTCAACGAAGAATTGATCGTAAGCTTAGACGAAGACAAACGCGAAATAGAACTGCGAATTCCGGACGGCTTGTTTGATCTGGACGAAGAATAGAAAGTCACAGTATTCAGTCGCAATGTTCAGAAACATAAACTCTGCGACTGGTAACTGTGACTAACCACTTTTTTCTGCCGTTTTGCAACTTCCCGAATAATTTGCCGTCTATAAACACGTTTAGAAGTTCAGAACAAACAATCAATTAAATAAGAATCATGAAAACACAATTAGCAGCAGCATTCATTTTATTCGCTTTTATCCTGACGGGAATTCAGGTTCAGGCCGACGAAGAAACCCGTAAAGTTGATCCTTTTACCGAAATTTCACTCCGGGTTGGAGCAACCGTTTACCTTGTGCAGGGTGCAAAACAAAACCTCGAAATTGTGGCCAAACCATCGGCCATGGAAGAACTAATTACAGAAGTAAAAGATGGCAAACTGATTATCAGGTTTCCCAACAAAAACTATTTATGGACAACTTTCAATCCCGGCGAAATTACAATTTACATTACTACTCCTGAAATTAACGGATTGGGCGTGGCCGGCTCGGGCGATATTATTGCCGAAGACGAAATCAAATCCAAGATCATTGATTTGGCTGTTAGCGGAAGCGGAAACATCAAGCTTTCGGAGCTTACTGCGGAACGGGTAAAAACTACCATTTCAGGATCAGGAAATATTGTTCTGGAAGGAGAAAATGCAGCGCAGGATTTAAGTGTGAACATTTCGGGCAGTGGAAATTTCAAAGGAATGAAATACCCTGCCGATGATGTGACTGTTAAAGTTTCAGGCTCCGGAAATGTTGAGGTTGAGGCCAATAAAAATCTGTACGTCCGTATGGCTGGCTCCGGAAATGTAACTTACAAAGGAAAACCTATGATCGATCAGGCAATAACCGGTTCGGGTAACGTGAGAAGTGCAAAGTAACAGAAGTTAAGCGTCGTGTAACATAGCTGCAATTCAGGTAACATTTCTGCAAACGTTTGCGATTGGGGTATCCAAATGTATCATAGGTGATCATCTTAGTATCATTTTGGATACACACTTTTTGGGGTAGGCAGTAGTTTTGGGAATACAAAAAATCTATTCCCGACACTTATGAAAACACAAAAAGTAAGTACTGTAGCAATGATTATCGCGCTGGGCGGTTTTCTGTTCGGCTACGATATTGCAATGATCTCCGGAACTACTTCTCAGTTAGAGACAGTCTTCCAGCTCAGTAAATTCTCCCTTGGTTTTACCGTAGCGATTGCATTAATCGGTACCATTATCGGTACCATTATAATAGGCAAGCCGGTTGACCAGTTTGGCCGCCGTAAATCGCTCATTTTTCTTTCCGGACTGTTTGCCCTTGCAACGCTTGGCAGCGCCCTTTCACCAGCTTGGGGCGTGTTCCTCTTTTTCAGGTTTCTGACTGGAATACTTCTGGGCTGCATTTCAGTAGTCACGCCCATGTTCATTGCAGAAATATCTCCTGCTGCCCAACGGGGTCGGCTGGTAGTAATGAACCAGTTTAATGTAGTGACCGCTATATTTCTGGCTTATGTAATTAATTACCTGATTTCAGGCGCTATTGAAACCGCTTCGTGGCGTTGGATGATTGGTGTTGAAGCTATTCCCGCTTTTTCATTCTTTGTGCTGCTTTTCGGGATGCCGGAAAGTCCACGCTGGATGGCCATGAACAACCGTAAGGAGGAAGCAATCAATATTTTTACACGTATTGGTGCTGCAAATCCTGAAGGTGAAGTGAAACTCATTACTGACTCTATCCAAAATCAGGAAAAAACCGGACATTACAACTTATTCAGCAAAGAGAACCGCTTCCCGGTAATGATTGCCATTTTGATCGCGGCCTTCAATCAGCTTGCCGGTATCAATGCCATTATTTATTATGCGCCACGTATTTTCGAAATGACCGGCATGGGTCAAAATGCTTCCCTACTTCAGTCAATTTCAATCGGACTGACCAATCTGCTTTTCACCATTGTTGCCCTGTTTTTAATCGACCGTTACGGACGCAGAAACCTCCTGATGGCCGGGTCGGTAGGGATGGTATTTTTCCTGGGAATGTTGTCGAAGGCTTTCTTCACCAATAATTTCAGTGAGTTCGGCGGCTATGGGGTAATGATTTACCTGATGGGATTTATCGCCTTCTTCGCTTTCTCGCAGGGAGCCGTACTCTGGGTGGTTATCTCCGAAATCTTTCCGAATAAATTACGCGCCAAGGGACAGGCACTGGGCAGTTTTACCCATTGGATTATGGCAGCCGCCATCAGCTGGTCGTTCCCGGTTTTTGCCAACATGCCCTCAATTGGCGGAGGACCGTCGTTCGCCTTTTTTGCTTTAATGATGGTGCTGCATTTCTTCTTTGCCTGGAAAATTCTGCCTGAAACCAAAGGCAAATCACTGGAAGAAATTCAGGTTGAAATGGATAAACAACGGAATAAAACAAAATAACTAACTTACATGAAAATAAAGAACAATCTAATTCTGTGTATCGGTGAAATCCTTTGGGACAATCTCCCTTCAGGGGCAAAACCGGGAGGCGCCCCAATGAACGTGGCCCTGCACCTGAACCGTATCGGACAGAAAGTTTCCATTTCCAGTAAAGTTGGAAATGATGAACAAGGCAAAAAACTACTTGCTTTTCTGGAAGATTCAGGTTTACGAACTGATCTGATTCAGATTGATGAAACACTTCCTACCAGCGAGGTATTGGTTCATTTGGATGAAAACAACAATGCAACTTACGAAATCTGCGAACCTGTTGCCTGGGACAACCTGGTTTTAACAGATTCTCTGATCAGTCAGGCAAAATCATCAGGCCTGATAATCTACGGAACACTGGCATCCCGTAATCCTGAAACAAGGAAAACGATTCTCCGGTTGCTCGAAAATGATGTGGTGAAACTCATTGATGTAAATCTACGGCAACCTTATGACACAAGGGAAATTGTCGAGCAGCTTATCCTGAAATCGGACATCGTAAAGTTGAATGATGAGGAACTGGGCGTTTTCGGACAATGGTACAACAAGCACAAACACGATGAGGAAAGCCTGGTGAGATGGTTTGCCGAAGAATTCAATTCGAAAATGGTAATTGTAACCAAAGGAGACAAAGGCGCATTGCTTTATTCTGATGGAGTGTTTTACGAACATCCCGGATTTAAGGTGAATGCGGTTGATACTGTCGGTGCGGGCGATGCATTCCTGGCTGGGTTCATCGCTGCATTGCTCGAAGAAAAAACAAACGACAAAGCGCTTGAATTTGCCTGTGCAGCCGGGGCTTTTGTTGCAAGTAAAGCCGGAGCAACTCCGGAATATGATAGAATTGAAATAGAACAACTATTAATCTCAAATTAAACAAACTATGAAGAAAAGATCCGTTTTTTTGAAACAAATGGCAAGAGGAATATTCCTCCTTTTGGCATTTTTATTTTCGATGGAGGCAATTGCCCAACAGGTATCCGTTACTGGAAAAGTTACAGATGAAACCGGAGCCGGATTGCCAGGAGTAACCATTGTTGAAAAGGGAACTCAGAATGGCACGATCACAGACTTTGATGGGATTTATTCCATTAAAATTACCAAAAATGCGACTCTGGGTTTCAGCTTTGTTGGCATGAGACCACAGGAAATTGCGGTTGGCGGACGCACTTCCATTAATGTGGTTTTAGAAGAAGAATCTATTGGTCTGGATGAAGTTGTTGCAGTTGGTTACGGCACTCAACGAAAAGCAGACCTGACAGGAGCAATAGAAGTTGTGGAAATGAAATCCATTGAAAATGTGACTTTAAGCTCTGGAAATCCAATGCAGGCACTTCAAGGTCGGGTACCCGGTCTTTACATCGAAAAAACCGGCAGCCCGAATGCAGCCAACAGCCGGATTTTGATCCGCGGTGTGAATACTTTGGGCGACAACAATCCGTTGTACATTATCGATGGAGTTCCTACAAAACGTCCTGAAGTTTTTCAAAGCCTGAACCCGGGTTCGATTGAATCCGTTCAGATTCTGAAAGATGCTTCGGCTTCATCCATCTACGGATCACGGGCGTCGAACGGTGTTGTGATTGTGACCACCAACAATGGCGCGAATAAAGCCGGGAAGGTGAATATTCAGTTCAACTCGAATCTGTCTGTTCAATCTGAAAAATCGCAGCGGTATAAAATGCTGAACGCAGTTGACCGTGGGAAAGCGTTGTGGCAAGCTTCTGTAAATGATGGCGTTGATCCGGCCAGCGGTTATGGAGAAATCTATAATTTTGACTGGAATAAGGATTATAGCAACCCTGTCCTAAATAATGTTACAGCCAAACCTTATGTTGGTGGTAATCAGACCGTACCTGTTGGCGACACCGACTGGCAGAAAGAAAGTTATGAGACCGGTTATGTGATCAACAATGATTTAACTGTTTCAGGCGGAAACGATAAATCATCGGTATTGATGAATGTAGGCTACCTGAAAAATACCGGGATGTTAAAATATACCAACTACGACCGAATCAGCGCCCGTTTAAACGCTCAATCCAGCGCATTCGATAAAAAACTGAAGTTTGGAATGAATGCCCAGGTTGTATCATCGAATGAAACTTTGGAAACACCCGATTTGGGAAGCGCTCCAACTCCGGGACTTGCAGTAACGCTGGCTCCAACAATTCCCATGTACACCACCACTGGCGAATTTGCCGGACCTCTCGGTTCAGGATATTCAGATCGTAACAATCCCGTTCACATGCAGTACATTAACCGCTGGGACAATACCAACCGGACTTATCTGTTTGGAAATGTTTTCGCGGAACTGGAACTGGTGAAAAATCTGGTTTTCAGAACTAATTTAGGTCTCGATTATTCGATGCTAAACAGAAAGAATATTGAACCAAGTTTTGTTGAAGGATTCATTGCCCGGTCGGTAAATAATATGACCATTTATAACAGCGACTTTAAGAGTTACACCTGGTCGAATACTGCCAGATACAATTACAAAGTCGGAAAAAGCAGCTTTGGATTTTTGTTGGGATTGGAAGCTGTGAGCGATAATTTCAGTGACTTTACTGGTTACAAGGAAGGTTTTTCAACACAAACTGAAGAATTCTTTGTACTGAGCGCCGGTACCAGCAATGGAAACAGTTTTGGTACAGCAACGGGCAGCCGTCTTTTCTCTCAATTCGGAAAAATCGAATACAATTTTGCCGACAAATACCTGGCCTACGTTACCGTGCGTCGTGACGGTTCTTCGCGTTTCGGTAAAGATAACCGTTATGGAATTTTCCCTGCGGCCACATTTGGATGGCGAATTATTCAGGAAGACTTTATGAAGGATGTAAAAAACCTGTCGAACCTGAAACTTCGTGTTGGTGCCGGTCGGGTAGGTAACCAGGATGTTGGTGATTTTGCAAGTCTCGGATTATTTGAGCCACGCTATGGTGCAACGGCCAACCAGGTTGCTGCAATTTTCCACAACGATTTCTTCGACCAGTTCTGGAATGTTGGTTCAGCCTATTCTTTAGGCGGCGCCGACTCAGGTAACCTTCCTTCAGGATTTGTTTCCGTTCAGGCAGCCAATTCAGCCCTAAAATGGGAAACAACCGATGAAATAAACCTTGGTATCGACTTTGGATTTTTTGACGGCAAACTGGTTGGTGCTTTCGACTGGTTTAGCCGCAAAACAAGCGACATATTGATTCAGCCACCTGTAATTTCAGCATTGGGCGAAGGACAACTTCAGTTCCTCAACGGAGCAACCAAATCAAATAAGGGTTGGGAATTCGCTTTAAGTTACCGCAAAGAGGTAAGCAAAGATCTTAATTACGAGGTTTCGGCAAATGCAAGTCACTTTAAAGATAAAATAACCAAATTGCCTGAAGAGGTAAGAACCGGATATCCCGGAAACGCAGAACAAACCATCATCGGACATTCGGAATTGTCGGTATTTGGATACGTTTCTGACGGTATTTTCCAGAACCAGGGAGAAGTTGACGACCATGCAACTCAGGTGGGCGCTGCTCCCGGAAGAATTCGTTACAAAGATTTAAACGATGACGGAGCAATTGATGCACTCGACCAGAAATTCATCGGTACTTTGCTTCCAAATATGGAATACAGTCTGAATATCAGTGTGAATTACAAAAACTTCGATTTTGCCATTTTTGGTTCAGGAGTTTCTGGAAAAACAGGTTTCGATCCCTATACCTTCTACAATAATTTTATCCGGGGCAGAGACAATGTCGGACCTGGCGTATTTGACGCATGGACACCGCAAAACACCAATAGTTCAATTCCAGCGCTGACTTTGTCGGATAGTAACAATGAAACAAGATCTTCAGACTACTTCAATGTAAATACGTCCTATTTTAAGCTTCGGAACGTTCAGCTTGGCTACACTTTCAATTCGGCTTCGATACAACAAACCGGAATTGAGAAAATAAGATTGTATGTGATGGCTGACAATCTGTTCTGGTTTAAAGCCAAAGACTTCCAGGGTCCTGATCCGGAAAGAACTGATGTGAACAGAATACCAGTGCCAACCACCATTTCGTTTGGTGTAAATGTTTCGTTATAAACCTTTTAAATTAACTATCATGAATGTAAATAAAATATATATCGGTGTAGCTGTACTTCTAAGTCTGATGGCTACATCGTGCAACGAATATCTTGAAACAGAACCACAGGGTTTTATTTCTGCCGGAAGTCCAACTGTTGACGGAGCTGAAGGATTGGTTACTGCCGCTTATGCCGGAATCGGCAATGATGATATGATTGGCCCGATCGCAAGTATGTGGGTTTACGGAAGTGTTCGTTCCGACGATGCCTATAAAGGTGGCGGTGGGGTTGCGGATGTTGAGCCGTTCAATTTTTACGAACAGTACAATTTGACTCAACCCGCTCAAGGCTGGCTGGCCGGACTTCCGTTTACCTGGGAGAATTTTTACAGCGCCGTTTCAAGGGCAAACACCGCTTTGCGCACACTAAATCAGTTGACCGATGACGAATATCCGCTCCGGAAAGTACGAATTGCAGAAGCACGTTTTTTAAGAGGGCACTCACATTTTATGCTGAAAGTTTTGTTCAACCGTGTTCCTTACATTACTGAAACCCTGACCAATGACGAAATAAAACAAGTTTCGAATCAGGATTTGACCAGTGATCAGTTATGGGATAAAATTGGTGAAGATTTTCAAAATGGCATCGATAATTTGCCTGCAAATCAGCCGGAGATCGGTCGCGCCAATAAATTGGCAGCAGCAGCTTACCTGGCAAAACTAAGATTGTATCAGGCTTACGAACAGAACGATAACCATCAGGTTGTAAAAATTAATACCGCCAGATTGCAGGAAGTGGTTACGCTGACTCAAATGGTTATTGGTTCAGGAAAATACAACCTGCAACCCGACTTTGGTGAAAACTTCCTGAATGGATACGACAATGGTCCTGAATCAGTATTTGCCATTCAATTTTCGATCAGCGACGGTACAACTGCCGGACGTTTGAACTTTGAAAACGGGTTGAACTATCCTCACGGCGCACCTCAGTACGGATGTTGCGGATTTCACCAGCCAAGCCATAACCTGGTTAACGCTTTCGCAACCGATGCTTCGGGATTGCCAAAATTCAATACGTTTAACGATGTGACTTTAAGTGCTACCGACCTAACTCCAACCGGGGTAACCGTCGATCCGCGTATCGATCATTCAATCGGTATCGATGGCCACCCCTATAAATACAGGAATGAACCTTCCTATATTTTCAGCAACAGCTGGGTACGCGACCCCGGAGTTTACGGCTATTTCCAGAGTATGAAAGAGCAACAGGCAGCCGACTGTTCCTGCTACAAAAAACAAGGTCCGTTTATGGGAGTGTCTAAAAATATAGATATCATCCGGTATGCCGATGTACTTTTAATGCAGGCTGAAGCCTATATTGAACTGGGCCAGCAGGACAAAGCGATGCCGCTCATCAACCAGGTTCGTGCAAGGGCTTCGGTAAGTACCGAGCGCACCAAACTGGCCAACGGAACTTCGCCATCGAATTACAAAATCAGCTTGTACGATGGTTCAAACCTGGCATGGTCACAGGAAAATGCACGCACGGCTTTGCGTTGGGAAAGAAGATTGGAATTCGCGCTGGAAAGTCCGCGTTTCTTCGACCTTGTACGCTGGGGAATTGCTGAACCAACTTTGAATGCTTATCTGGCAAAAGAAAAAACCAGAAAAGGATTTTTATCCGGAGCGAAATTCACTGCCGGAAGAGACGAATATTACCCAATCCCACAGCGTGAAATTGATTTCACCAAAGGATTGTACAAACAGAATCCTGGCTACTAACATTTAGATAAAAATTCATGGAGTGGTTCTTTTGAATCATTCCATGAATTTTACTATAAAATTAGGTTCAAATTCAAAAATGTTTTTGCGTTATCACGAATGGTGCGGATAAAATATTTTCAAATAAATGTCCAATCATTTACTCTAATAAAAGATCTTTCAGCCGATTATTTTTTAGTTATCAGAAAGCGGCAGAGCCGCAAAATATTTGTAGTAAATTAGTCGGTAAAAACTGGCTAGGTGCAGCGCACCGGAATATTATAAATGATATGTTTATATCTCGGTGCTCTGCACCTTTAACCTGTTTCGCATCATAGTTTACTACAAATATCAACGGTGCTCTGCACCTAAATAACCATACTAAAAGTATAAGAACCTTTGTCCTTGCAAAATAATCATCCGCCATGTCTCAAAAAATTATTATTTCAATTTTACTGATCTTCTTTTTGGCAGCATGTAAAACAGCTTCAAAAAAAGAAACAGGTCTGCCTGAAGTTCATTTCAACTTAACGGATATGAGTCTGGGCGCACCCACTGAGTTGTTTTATTTTGAAGGTGAATACCATCTGTTTTATCAATGTTCGCCCGATTCCGCCAATTTGAATTCAATAAGTTGGGGACATGCAAAATCCAACGATCTGGTTCATTGGCAAAGGCTGCCATTGGCCATTCATCCTGCAAACAATGAAAAAATTGGTTCAGGAAGTATTGTGATTGATTGGAATAATTCATCCGGTCTGGGCAACGAAAATTCGCCGATGGTTGCCATTTACACATCAGTAAATGAGCAGAATACAAATCCTGAAATCCAAACTTTGGCCATTTCCTTCAGCACCGACAAAGGCATAACCTGGCAAAAAGAGGCGACTCCGGTTACTTTGGAAAATTGTTTTATTCAGCCAAATGATGTTCGTGTTTTTTGGCACGAAGAAACCCAGCGTTGGATAATGGGCGTTTTAACCGGTTACGAAGTCCGGTTTTATTCATCCACTGATTTGAAAAACTGGCAGTACGAAAGTGTATTCGGCGAAGATGTCTATTCCAAAGTTGGCGACTGGACTCACCTGAGTTTTTCACCACTTAAGATTGATAGCACACAAAACACGAAATGGATCATGATGATCAGCGGAAGTACCGGATCGCCCAACGAAGGAAGCGGAGTGCAATATTTCTACGGCGATTTTGACGGTTATGTATTCAAATCGGAAAGAACAAAACCAAAATGGCTTGACAATGGCAGCGACAATTATGCCGGCGTTATGTTGTCGAATTACATCGAATCGGGGAAATCGGCTTATTACATAGGCTTGATTGATAATTACAGGTACAAACAAGGACAGAACGAAAATGAAGTTGCCAATGTTTATACCATTCCCAGAGCGTTGACTTTGCGCGACGAATACAATGATTACTACATCGTATCGGCACCTGTAAATGCAATTGAAACGATTGAAGAAAACAAACAGCTTCTGAAGGAAACCACTTTTTCAGGAGAACTTACGATTAAGAAACAACAGGCAATTCCGCTTGAAATAAATCTGAAATTTGATGCCAACAACCGATTGTACCTCAATTTGGCAGAGGTTTTTGGCATCAGGCTCTCCAACGATCAGGGCGATGAACTTACAATCGGATACCATAGTCAGCGGCGTTACTTTTTCATTTCAGAAATTAAAAAAGGAGAAAGCCGCTTCGATGAATGGGACGGATTTCAATATGCACCGCATGTGATAAAAGAATCAACCGTCGATTTAAAGATAATCATCGACCAAACTTCAGCCGAACTTTTTGCAATGGATGGAATGATTACCCTTACCCGAAAATATTTCATCTCGGTTCGCTGGAACAAAATAGCCCTGATTTCTGAAAATGGCGATATTACCCTGAAAGAAGGAAATATAACTGTACTGCAAAGCATTTCGGAAAATCACTAATTCAATCTAAACAACTAATAATTAAAGATATGCAGACAAACTATTTCAAAACCCTGATTGTCCTTTTAATTCCCCTGTTTTTTGGATGTTCATCAAATTCAGGAAATAAAAAGGAAACAAACACTTCTCCGGTAAGTAATTACACCGAACAATACCGCCCTCAATTTCATTTTACGCCCGAAGCCAACTGGATGAACGACCCGAATGGCATGGTTTATTATGAAGGTGAATACCACTTGTTTTACCAGTATTATCCCGACAGTACCGTTTGGGGGCCGATGCACTGGGGACACGCGATCAGCAAAGATTTGGTTCATTGGGAGCACATGCCCGTAGCCATTTACCCCGATTCGCTGGGATGGATTTTCTCGGGAAGTGCGGTTGCCGACCTCAAAAACACATCAGGCTTAGGTACTGCCGAAAACCCGCCTTTGGTCGCTATTTATACCTACCACAATGACAAACTGGTGAAAAGCGGAAGCAAAACTCCGCAGAGTCAGGCGCTGGCTTTCAGCACCGACAAAGGTCGCACATGGACCAAATATGACAAAAATCCGGTACTCGAAAGCCCCGGAATTGCGGATTTCCGCGACCCCAAAGTATTCTGGCACAATGAAACAGGCAAATGGGTGATGATTCTGGCAGTTCAGGACAGGGTGCATCTTTATTCGTCGCCCAATTTGATCAGCTGGAAATTTGAAAGTGAATACGGGAACGGAATCGGCGGCCATGGAGGCGTGTGGGAATGTCCCGACTTGTTTCCTCTTAAAGTGGAGGGAAGCGATGTTTCCAAATGGGTGATGTTCGTCAATATCAATCCAGGCGGGCCAAACGGTGGCTCTGCCAACCAGTATTTTACCGGCGAGTTCGACGGGAAAAAGTTTACTCCCGATGAAACCAATGAGAAATGGGTGGACTGGGGACGCGACAACTACGCTGGAGTGACCTGGTCGAATGTTCCGGAAACCGATGGTCGCCGACTTTTCATCGGATGGATGAGCAACTGGCAGTACGCCAATGTGGTGCCAACCACCGTTTGGCGCAGCGCCACAACAATTCCGCGCGAATTGTCCCTGATCAGTCAGGACAACAGTTATTTGCTGGTTTCGAAACCAGTAAGCGAGCTGGAAGTTCTTCGCGACGGAACAACACCGGTTTATCATTCCTCGCAAAATATTTCCGGCGAAAAAGAAATGGCACTGGATAGTATTACGCTCAGCCAAAGCGAACTGATTTTTGATTTTAACCTCGAAAACGGCAACATTGATTCACTTGGCATTGTGCTGGAAAACAATCTTCAGGAAAAATTGGTAATTGGCTACTCGTTGAGTCAGAAACAATTTTTTGTTGATCGCAGGGCTGCCGGTCCTTCCGCATTCTCAAAAGAATTTGCAGGGATTTCAAGGGCGCCATACACCGTGGGCGCACATCTGCAATTGAGGATTTTTGTGGATGTTGCATCAACAGAACTGTTTGTGGATGGCGGGAAACTGGTGATGACCGATATCGTATTTCCGACAGAGAATTTCACCAAACTGAAAGTATTCTCGACCGGTGGTGATTTGTTGTTGGAAAAAGCTGAATTTTATAGCCTAAAGCGAATCTGGTAGCTATTGTTACTGTGAGGGACAGACAATCGAAGCAAAAAACAAATAGTTTGTTTCGGATGTATGACATTTTTCCCATTTTTATTTTTAGCCCCTTTTCCTGTGTTTTAAATTTTCAAAAAGATGATTGATGTTTCTTCTCACTCACCCCAAACCCCGCAAGCGTTCGACTGAACCTTCGGCGTGAGCTCAGTCGAACGCTCACGCCGAAGTCAGGGCTTTTCCCCTCTCCTCGAGTAGAGAGGGGCGGGGTAAGCGAAGCGCACCCGGGGTGAGTAAACTGAAAAATCAAAAAAAATGAAATTTTGTTGTACACCCATTGCTCCCTGTTTTGATTGGCAATTAAAAAATGACCGATCTGATTTTTAAAAACAATTCTCAATCATATCTGGATAAAACCGTACTTTAGGGGATTATTTACAAAAAATTAATTTTCGAATGAAAAACACTCGATTTTTATCCATGATTAGTAGCAAATTCTACTATTTTTTAATAGCCATGACTTTGTTTGTTTCGTTCCCTTTTAATTCGCAAAGCATTAATTTAAATCCCGGAGATGAGCCAATTATTGGCCGTTGGGACATCACTGTTCAAATGGGAGATCAATCTGTTCCTTCCTGGCTGGAAGTTAAACTTTCAGGATTAAGCACGCTTGTTGGTTATTTTGTTGGTGATTCAGGAAGCGCCAGGCCGATTTCAAAAGTAAATGTTAGTGACGGAAAAATCACGTTTAGTATTCCACCTCAATGGGATAACGCAGACAAGGACATGGTTTTTGAAGGAACTATCGAAAATGACAAACTCAAAGGTGTGATTACAAGTAGTTCAGGCGACAAACATGCATTCGTTGGAGAGAGAGCGCCTTTGCTTAAAAGAAATACTGCTCCCAAATGGGGAACGCCAATCGCTCTTTTTGATGGCCGGAATCTCAATGCCTGGCATTCACAGAAACCGAATAATCAATGGGTGGTTGAAAATGGAATCCTGAGAAGTCCAAAGCCCGGAACCAACTTAATCACCAATCAAAAATTTGATGATTTTAAACTGCATATTGAGTTCAGGTATCCGGAAGAAGGTAATACCGGCATATATTTAAGAGGCCGGTATGAAGTACAGATCGAAGATAGCAAAGGAAAAGAGCCTTCATCGGTTTACCTTGGAGGGGTTTATGGTTTCCTGACACCGAATGAAAATGTGGCCAAATCGCCGGGTGAGTGGCAAACGTATGACATTACATTGATTGGCCGGCGCGTTACAATTGAGGCAAATGGTAAAATTGTTATTTGTGACCAGATTATCCCCGGAATTACCGGTGGGGCAATTGACAGCAAAGAAGGAGAACCGGGTCCAATAATGCTCCAGGGAGATCACCAACCTGCTGATTACAGAAACATCATTATTACTCCAGCAAAGTAAATTTTAGATCAGTTAACTGACCTATATTTCAGCTCTCTTTTGATTCTGGTAATCGCTGGGCGACATTTTAAATTGCTCTTTAAAACAGCGCGTAAAATAAGATGGCGACGAAAATCCCACTTCGTACGCAATTTCGGCTATTGTTTGGCCGCTGTTCCGGAGAAGTTCAAGCGACTTCCGGAGTTTTACCGAAGTAACAAACTCGCTGACTGACATATCGGTCAGTTTTTTTATTTTGCGGTAAAGGTGTACCCTCGACATTCCCAGTTTTTGTCCGAGATCGTCAACGCTCAGGTCCTCATTTCCAATATTTTGCTCAACAATCTGGGTAATTTTCGACAGAAATTTTTTATCCAGCCGGTTCAGGTCACTTTCTTTTTCCTGAAAATCGAGTTGTTCCTTGTAATGTTCCCTGATTTTGGCCCGCAACTCAAGCAGCTTTTTCACCCTGACCTGCAAGTGACGGCTGTTAAAGGGTTTTGGAATGTACGAATCGGCGCCCTCCTCAAGGCCTTCCAGTTTATGCTCCAGCGTGGCCTTGGCTGTCAGCAGGATAATCGGAATATGGCAGGTTTTCATGTCTGTTTTCAAATGCCGGGTCAATTCCAGACCATCCATCACAGGCATCATTACATCGCTGATAATCAAATCAGGCTCTTCCTCCAATGCCTTTTCAAGGCCATCTTTTCCGTTCTTCGCTTCAATTATCTGATACTGATTCCCGAGGCTCATGCGGATAAATTCCCTGACATCCGACACATCTTCGACCACGAGAATAACCGGTTTGTTTTTGCCTTCTTCAATTGTTGCTGAAGGTATTTCATCAGTAGCCAAATCTCGGGTTAAAATCTGGTTGTCAAGGTTATGCTCCTGTACTGTTTCATCAATCACCATTTCATCGGGCAACAGATGCCGGTTTCCCAATGGCAGA
Source organism: Prolixibacteraceae bacterium (assembly GCA_036834745.1). Lineage (GTDB taxonomy): Bacteria > Bacteroidota > Bacteroidia > Bacteroidales > Prolixibacteraceae > Aquipluma. The sequence continues at coordinate 3,051 of DAITNH010000064.1, read as the reverse complement.
TAAATGAAAAAAGAGGTTCCCTTTCCTTCAGCACTTTTCACGCTGATCCGCCCCCGGTGCATTTCAACAAATTCCTTCGAAAGGTTGAGCCCAAGCCCTGTTCCCTTCACCGCATGTGATTTTCCGGCCTGATAAAACCGGTCGAAGATCTTGTCCAAATGCTTTTCGGCAATGCCGATACCGGTATCCCTAATTTCGATCTGCACTTCTTCGGTGTGAATTCCCGGTACCATTGGAATCACCTTGTTGGCCAAAATGGTAATTTTCCCGCCATCGGAGGTGAATTTAAACGCGTTTGAAAGAATATTGAACAATACCTTGTCTATTTTATCGCGGTCGAACCAAACAGGCAACTGCTTTTCAGGGCAAACAACAGTTAATTCAATGTTTCGGCCCGAGGCAAGCGATGCGAAAGATTCTTTCGTTTCCTGCAGAAAAGCGATCAAATCATTTTCAGAGGCGCCCAATTCCATCTTTTTATTTTCCAGTTTCCTGAAATCCATCAACTGGTTTACCAATCGCAATAACCGGATCGTATTCCGGTGCATAAGCTTAAACTGATTTTGCTGCTCGGCTGTAAACTGTTCCGATTGCATGAGGTTTTCCAGCGGACCTTTTATTAAAGTCAGCGGAGTGCGGAACTCGTGCGAGATATTGGTGAAGAAGCGAAGTTTTGCCTGCGTGGCTTCTTCCAGTTGCTGACTAACTTCCACCAGTTTGTCCCGTTGTTCAAGTATGGCAATGTTTTGCTTTTTAATTTTATGATTCTTGGCTTCCAGTTTCTGATTGGCAATTTTTTTATTCCTGAAGGCTTTAAAAGTCAAAATTACCAGAGCTGCAATAAGCACCAGCAGTGCAATTAAAAATATCAGGATCAGGCGTTGGGTCTGATTTTTTGAGATCTGGATGTCAAGAATAGATTTTTGCTTTTCAATTTTTTGATGGAGCAATTCAACCTGGCTGGTCTGGACTTTTAATATTGGTGCATTGGTTGAATCAATTACCATCGTTGGGAGAATATTCTCTTTTTCAAAGGCCTGACGGGTAAGAATCTTGTTCGCGATCTGGATGGCAGTTTCTCCACCGGTAGGATACAAAAAAGTCGCATTCAGTTTTTTGTCAATAACATATTGAATTCCACCTTCATCTCCGGCAAGGCCATCAACTCCCAGAATAAATTTTCCTTTTCTGGTTTCACGTTCGTGCATCACGTTGAAAGCTTCCCGGGCCATCACATCGTTGTGGGCAAAAACCAGGTCAAACTCCAGCTTTGAAGCTGCTATTTGCTGCATCACTTCCCGGGTCTTGTCCCAATTCCATTCTCCTGAAACTGATTTGATAATCTGGATTTCAGGATAATTCTTTAGAAAATCCACCAGTCCATTGTGTCTTTCAATGGCTGGAGATGATCCTTTAAGACCCGAAATTTCCAGTATTTTTCCTTTGCCATTTAGTAGTTTGGCTGCATAAGCCCCGGCTTCCTGCCCAATCCTGTAATTGTTTCCGCCTATGTAAGCCGTGTAAAATTTGGTATTCACTTTGCGATCGATAACGATTACAGGTATTCCGCTTTTAAATACCTTTTCCACAATTGGCGTAATGGGTTCCGATTCGTTGGGCGAAATGATCAACAAATCAATTCCCTCTTTCAAAAATTCTTCAATTTGACTGATCTGCTTTTCGTTATTGTCTTTCGCATCTTTAATCGACAGTTCCATATTTGGGAAAAACGCAAGCTCAATTTCCATCAACCTGATCTGCGATTGCCTCCACTTGTCTGCAGTGGTGCATTGCGAAAAACCAATCCTGATTTTTTTGCTGGAAAAACCGGGAGTGAAGTGAAGCAGGAAAAAGAGGAATAGAATATATTTTAGGTTTCTGCCTGGATGCATAAGAAATTGAGTTTTTGCAAAAACTCAAATATAAATATAATTGCAGGAATAAAGAATTGAAGAAGAAAATTGAAGTCTGATCTTTATTCGCTTCATGAATTTAGATTTGACAAAAAAGGTGGCTGTAGAAATTACAGACCACCTTTTTTTGTAAAATGATTCGTATTCGTGTTTTAATATCATAAATTAGCGAGCCTAATATTTCACCTATAATTTTGATGAAACTAATAACCCAATCGCCTAAAAAAGCGCTCAAAGCATTTTTAAAACAAAAACCTTTAAGAAGTGATATTGATGCTTTTAAAAGCCATCTCATTGATTTGCTCGACAAGATTAGCACCATTGAAAAGCGGCCAACGGACGAAAGCGAAGAGCACCTTAAAAATGACCTTCGCGACTTTTTGCGTGATACTTTTAGCTTTACGAACTTACACCCGAAGAAATACAGATCATTGAAGGTAAATAAACCAAAGTTATGAAAACCAATAAACTAACACCGGCACCCGAAGGCTTCAACGAAATTTTGCTTTACACTACGCCCAACGGAAAGGTAAAGGTTGAAATCTATTTGCAAAACGAAACAATCTGGCTTACGCAAGACAAAATTGCTGCATTATTCGGAGTTCAACGCCCGGCAATTACCAAACATTTAAAGAATATTTTTGAAAGCAGGGAGTTGAGCGAAGATTCAGTTAGTTCCATTTTAGAACATACTGCCGATGACGGCAAAATTTATAAAACAAAGTTTTATAATCTGGATGCCATCATTTCGGTTGGTTACCGCGTAAATTCTACACAAGCAACTCATTTCAGAATTTGGGCAACTGCGCTGCTTAAGGAGTACATTATCAAGGGCTATACGATGGATGATGAGCGGCTCAAAAACCCGAATAACCTGTTTGGCAAGGATTATTTCGAGGAGCAACTGGCTCGAATTCGGGATATCAGGTCGAGCGAAAGACGATTCTACCAGAAAATCACCGACATTTATTCACAGTGCAGTGCCGACTACGATGTAAATACCCAAACAAACAGAGATTTTTTTGCAACAGTTCAGAATAAGCTGCATTGGGCAATTACCGGCCAAACTGCTGCCGAATTATAATCGAATCAGATTTTGATATTCAATTAAAAAAGCTTGAAAAGTAATTAATTGCTG
>DAITNH010000063.1:10443-20425 GCA_036834745.1 Prolixibacteraceae bacterium | reverse complement strand
TGGGAAAAGGAAAAGACGACAAGGCGATGGGGAGAGAGGGAGACGGGGCGATGGGTTAAGCGCCTTTAGGTGCGAAATATTTGTAGAAATAAAAGGAATGAAACGACAACCCGTCCGCGCGGTAATGTTTTTCAATGGAAAAGCAGCCTACGGACGAAATGGATAAATGACAACTTGAAAATTGATTGATGAGAAAACAAATAAGGTAATAAGGTTATTTTCTCATCTGTCTGATTTTTCTACTAAGGTTGACAAATAAAAATAAGGTAATACAAAATTTAAAAAACCTTATTTCAGAAATTTAACCTTAGTAACAAAGAGAATGAAAGGTGAAACCCGTCCGCGGAAATGCTCAAAAAAAGCAATTTCCATGTTTCGGACGAAATGGGAATACATTTAAAGGGGAAAATAAAATTTAATAAAGGAACTATTGATTTGATGATTCGCAGATTAACATACAGGCTGATATTATTACTGGTCTTTTTCTCTGTTTTCGAACAGAAGCTTAAGGCCCAGGAGTATCCATGGTCGTTGCAATACGTAACGAACATGCATACCATTAATCCTGCCTATGTTGGTATCTGGGACAAAGCCGGGATATTGCTTTCAACAAAAACAAACTACGTGGGTATTCATGGTGCGGAACTTACGCAATATCTTGGCTATTATACAGCAATCAAAGACCAGCGAAGCGGATTTGGTGCCAGCATTAAGCGGAGGAATGTGGGTCGGGAAAAACGGATTTTCCTGACGGGCGATTATTCGTTTCAGGTTCGTACTGATTTGAGCCATTATTTACGATTTGGGCTGCGAGCCGGAATTGTAAATTTCGACAATAACCTGAGTGATTATCAACTTTATCCCGATCGAATTCCTGATTCTGAATTTACGACCGATATCAGGATGTATTACATGACCACTTTCGGCATTGGAGGGGTTTTCTTCACCGAGGATTATTACATAGGATTATCAGTGCCTGAGATTATTAACAATACTTTTAGTGTAGTCCGTACCAATTATTCGTCGTTGTACGATTTTAAAACTGCATTTCTTTCGGCCGGTTATGTTTTCAGTTTCAACCGAACAGTCTTTTTGCGCCCAAACCTGCTTATAGCTGCCACCATTGGAAAACCGGTATATGCCGATGCTTCAGCAATCGTTTATCTGCCCAATAACCTTCAGTTTGGATTCAATTTAAGAACCAACGGCACGGTCTGTTTTTCAGGACAGTATTCCTTCAGAAATAATATCAGGATTGGTTTTGCAGCCGATTATGCGGTAGCATCAGACATCCGCAAATTCCAGGTTGGTACATACGAAGTTCTGGTGGGATATGATTTCAATATTTACAAAAGAAAATACACGAAACCACATTATTTCTAGTCTTTCAGACTAATTCCCCATCTCCGATAAAAACCGGATCCGCATCAGGCGAATATCCTCTTCGCTATAATCGTTTTCTCCTAGTTCTTTGAGGGCAGCGTCAATGTCATCGTCTTCCGATTCCTTGAAATATTCAAATATTTCTTCCTGATGTTCTTCGTCCATAACATCATCAATGTAATAATCAATGTTTATTTTGGTGCCGGAGTTAACGATCACTTCAATTTCAGAGAGAAGTTCCTTGAAGCTAATTCCGATTGAATCGGCAATATCTTCGAGCGAAATCTTACGGTCAATACTTTGAATAATCCCCACTTTTATTCTTGATTTGTTGGCGACACTTTTTACCACAAAATCCTGCGGCCTGTCAATCTCATTTTCTTCAACATACAGCTTTATCAGTTCAACGAACTCCTTGCCGTATCTTTTTGCTTTTCCATCGCCAACTCCCTGTATAAATTTCAATTCGTCGATGGTAGTTGGGTATTGAAGAGCCATATCAGAAAGTGAAGGATCCTGGAAAATCACAAAAGGTGGCAGGTTCAGTTTCTTCGAAATCTTTTTCCGAAGGTCTTTCAGCATGGCAAACAATTCTGGATCGCCTGCCCCGCTTGCCTGAGCTGCGGCAGCATTGGCTTCCTCCTCAATAGCATCGTAGTCGTGGTTGCGCACCAGCAAAAAGTCGTACGGTTTTTCCAGAAAATCGTATCCCATTTTGGTCATTTTCAGCAAACCGTAGTTTTCAATGTCTTTGGTAATAAAGCCGGCAATCATACTTTGCCTGAAAACGGCATTCCAGAATTTCTCGCCATGATCATTTCCCGATCCGAAGGCTTCGAGTTCGTAATGGCGGAACGATTTTACTGCAGCCGTCTTTTTACCTGTAAGTATATCCGAAAGGTGTTCAGCCTTGTAGTTTTCTTTTACTTCAATAATTGCCTGAAGTGCACGGCATATTTCGTCTTTTGCTTCAATTTGTTCTTTTGGATTCAGACAGTTGTCGCAGTTTCCGCAGGGTTCATCAAGCTTTTCGCCAAAATAATTCAGCAGAATAATGCGACGGCAAATGGCTGATTCGGCATAAGAAGCGGTATCGAGCAGCAACTGGCGTCCGATTTCCTGTTCGGCAACCGGTTTGCCCTGCATGAATTTCTCGAGTTTTTGAATGTCTTTGGCCGAATATAAAGTGATACATTTTCCTTCGCCGCCATCCCTGCCGGCACGTCCGGTTTCCTGGTAATAGCCTTCCAGGCTTTTCGGTATGTCGTAATGGATCACAAAACGGACGTCTGGCTTGTCTATCCCCATTCCGAAGGCGATGGTGGCAACAATTACGTCGGCTTCTTCCATCAGGAATTTATCCTGATTGCCCGATCGGGTCGCCGAATCCATTCCGGCATGATAAGGCAGCGCTTTGATATTATTTACGACCAGCGTTTGGGTGAGCTCTTCTACCCTCTTCCTGCTCAAACAGTATATTATTCCAGATTTCCCCTCGTTTTCCTTGATGAACTTGATGATTTGGGATTCGGGTTTTGATTTTGGTTTTACTTCGTAATAAAGATTCGGGCGGTTGAAGGATGCTTTGTAAACGTCGGCATCGAGCATTCCGAGCGTTTTTTGTATGTCGTGCTGAACCTTGGCAGTAGCTGTTGCTGTAAGAGCCATCAAAGGAGCTGCCCCGATTTCAGAAACGATGGGTTTGATCCGCCTGTATTCAGGCCTGAAATCATGGCCCCATTCCGAAATACAATGAGCTTCGTCGATGGCATAAAACGAAATTTTTATGTTTTTCAGGAATTCGATGTTGTCTTCTTTCGTCAGGCTTTCCGGGGCAACATACAATAACTTTGTTTTCCCGCTGGTCACGTCATCGCGTACTTTTTGGGCAGCTGCCTTGTTAAGCGATGAGTTTAAGAAATGTGCAATTCCATCTTCAGTGCCAAAACTTCTGATAGAATCAACCTGATTCTTCATTAAAGCAATCAAGGGAGAAATAATGATGGCCGTACCCTCCATGATAAGTGCCGGTAATTGATAGCACAATGATTTTCCACCTCCGGTAGGCATTAATACAAATGTATCGCGGCCATTCAACACACTTTTGATCACATCCTCCTGCTGGCCTTTAAAACGATCGAACCCAAAATATTTTTGGAGATGTTCCGATAATGTTAACTCTATTCCCATATAAAAAAAGACCCCTTTTCAGATCAATATATTAATTCATAATTTTTTAAGCATCCCGAAGGTATATAAAATATCATTCAAAACGCAATGATCATGATTGAATTTAAATACTTTTGGCCTGCTTTTAAGTAAAATTAAGAGATGGGAAACAATTGAAACAGGAATATAAGCTATATTTGTGCGAATTTTTTTAGAACCAATCAGACCAAATTATCATGCCGGATATGTCAGAACAAACTAGTATCGAAGAGCAAACTACAAAAAAAAGAAAGAAGAAAGAGCCAAAAGCAGAGATGTCCTTCCTCGACCATCTTGAAACTTTGAGATGGCACATTATTAAATCGGTAATTGCCATTTTTGCTTTTTCAATAGGGGCATTTGTAGCAAAAGATTTTATTTTTGACTCGATCATATTTGCACCCAAAAATCCTGATTTCTGGAGCAACCGTATGATGGCGCTGCTTGCAGATTATTTAGACGTACCTGCTTTAAAAATCAATACGCACGAACTGCAACTGATCAGCATTAACATGTCGGGACAGTTCATGGTGCATGTGTGGACCGCTATTATCGCCGGTTTTATTGTTGCATCCCCATTTGTATTATACCAGTTCTGGAGTTTCATTAAACCTGCACTTTACGAAAATGAGCGCAAACATGCTACCGGGGCTGTATTTTTCATGTCAGTATTATTTTTTCTTGGTATTTCATTCGGCTATTATCTGATTGTCCCGATGTCGATCGATTTTTTGTCATCATATAGTATCAGTAGTGTGGTCATCAATCAAATCAATATACTTTCCTATATCAGCACGGTTACATCCATTGTTATTGCCGGTGGTGTAATTTTCGAATTGCCTGTTATTGCATTTTTCCTCAGCAAAGTTGGAATTCTCACTCCCGGGTTTATGAAGAAATACAGGAGACATGCGTATGTTGTTTTGTTGATAGTATCTGCAATCATTACTCCACCTGACGTATTTAGCCAAATAATGGTTTGTATTCCATTGGTAATCCTCTATGAAATAAGTATCGTAATATCCAGAAGAGTACAAAAGGCCAATGCTCGAAAGATTGACGAAATTTAATAAACAACGCTAATACTTCAGGAATGAAACTCAGGGCAGAAAATATTGTAAAAAAATACCGCAAACGGACTGTCGTTAAGGGCGTTTCATTCGAAGTAAACCAGGGCGAAATTGTTGGTTTGCTTGGCCCGAACGGTGCCGGAAAAACAACTTCATTTTACATGATTGTTGGTTTGATAAAACCTCTGATGGGAAAAATATTCCTTGACAATGAGGAAATTACCAATCTGCCTGTTTACAAAAGGGCACAAAAAGGCATTGGTTATCTGTCGCAGGAAGCATCCGTTTTCAGGCAAATGAGCGTTGAGGACAATATTCTGTCGGTACTCGAAATGACCAAACTCCCCAAAGATTACCAACATCAGAAAGTGGAAACTTTGCTCGCTGAATTTGGGTTACAGCATATTCGCACAAGCAAAGGGTTTCAGCTTTCAGGGGGTGAACGGAGGCGCACCGAAATAGCCCGGGCACTGGCCATCGATCCAAAATTTATTTTACTCGACGAACCTTTTGCCGGTGTTGACCCGATTGCTGTTGAAGACATTCAGCACATCGTAAAAACACTCAAGGGAAAAAATATAGGTGTTCTGATCACCGACCACAATGTTCACGAAACACTTACCATCACCGATCGTTCGTACCTTTTATACGAAGGCTCTATCATGAAAGCAGGCACTGCAGAAGAACTGGCTTCAGACGAAGAAGTTCGCCGCGTGTACCTCGGCCAGAATTTTGAACTTCGGTAGTCAACTTCAATCCTTAGCAAAATAATCAGAAAAGAATTGTCAGCCCTGTTGCGGAGATAAAAAATTGACCTATATTTGCACCGCATTTAGCGGGCGTGGCGGAATTGGTAGACGTGCCAGACTTAGGATCTGGTGCCTTACGGCGTGGGGGTTCGAGTCCCTTCGCCCGCACAACAAAAATAACCGCCTTGCTTTACCTTGAAAAAGGATAAGCAAGCGGTTTTTATTAATTTAAAGCAACAGGTTTTAGATCCGAAACCTTTTCGAAGATCTTCTTCCATGCTGATTCCCAATAACTTTAAGTTATAAACTATGAATATTACCAGAGAAAATATCGACGAGCTGAATGCAGTCCTCACCATTTTGGTTGAGAAAAGCGATTACGAAGCAACTGTTAACGACGTTCTGAAAAACTACCGCAAAAAAGCCAATATGCCTGGATTTCGTCCGGGAATGGTTCCTGCCGGGTTAATCAAAAAAATGTATGGAAAGTCAGCACTTGCCGAAGAAGTAAATAAAATTATTTCGAAAAGCCTGACCGATTATATTTATGCCGAAAAACTGAATGTGTTGGGAGAACCTCTTCCAAACGAAGAAAAACAATTGAAGATCGACTGGGATAACCAATCTGATTTCAGCTTTGTTTTTGACATTGCCACCGCTCCAGAAATTGAAGTAGTACTCGATAACAATACAACTTTACCTTATTACAGCATTGTTGCCAACGAAGAACTGGTCAACAAACAGGTTGAAGCATACGCCGGTCGCCTGGGCGAGAATAAAGTTGTTGAAAGCATTGAAGAAAAAGATACCGTTCGCGGAACTTTCGTACAACTTGACGAAACAGGCAACGAACTTGTGGGCGGAATTCTGGCCGATAAAGTGGTTATTGCCATCGACGTAATGAAAGACGAAGAAATAAAAGCATCGTTCATTGGCAAGAAAGCTGGTGATGTCGTTGTTTTCGATCCGTTGAAAGCATACGATAACAAACACGAAGTTGGTCACATGCTGAATATTTCGCATGAAGAAGCTGAAAATATTTCAGGCAATTTCAGCTTTACCATCGAAGAAGTGCTTCGTTTCGAAAAAGCTGAACTTACACCGGAATTGTTCGCGAAAATCTATGGCGAAGAATCCGGAATCACCACTGAGGAAGAATTCAAGGCCAAAGTAAAAACTGAAATCGAAGAAAGCTTTGTTTATTCGAGCGATTACAAGTTTGCAATCGACAGCCGCGATGCCCTGGTAAAAAAAATACAATTCGATTTGCCCGAAGCTTTCCTGAAACGTTGGATCAAAGTTACCAACGAGAAAATGACGAACGAGCAGATTGACGCTGATTTTGATCATTTTATGCTCGACCTGAAATGGCAGCTGATCAAAGATAAAATCGTAAAAGACAATGAACTGAAGGTTACCGAAGAAGACGTTCACGCATTGGCCAAAGAAATGGCTGCCATGCAATTCCGTCAATACGGATTGGGCAACGTTGCCGATGAACATCTGGAAAATTACGCCAATCAAATGATGAAAAGCGAGGAAGAACGTCGCAAAGTTGTTTCAAAAGCGCAGGAAGATGTCATTATTACAACCATCAAAACCAAAGTTGCTCTCGATATAAAAGAAGTAAGCAATGAAGAGTTTAACAAAATGCTTGAAAATTAATTGAATGGCCGTATAGCCAAAAGCATATTTTCTTAACTTTGTGAGAATTAGTTTTAACCTTTTTTTGCGAAAAGTTTAAAATCAATTCTCACTTTTTTTAATCATTAGTAACAACATTATGAACGACGGAAAAGAATTTAATAAATACGCGAGAAAACATTTGGGCATTAGCAGCCTTAATTTAAATCGTTTTGATTCAATTTTCACCAATAGCATGACTCCATATATTATTGAGGAGCGTCAGTTAAACGTTGCTTCCATGGACGTGTTTTCAAGGCTGATGATGGATCGGATCATCTTTTTGGGTACTCCGATCGATGATTACATCGCCAATATAGTTCAGGCACAACTACTTTTTCTTGAATCTTCTGATCCGAAAAAAGACATTCAAATCTATTTCAACACTCCCGGAGGATCCGTTCATGCAGGATTGGGAATTTACGATACCATGCAATATATTTCGTCGGATGTTGCCACCATTTGTACAGGAATGGCCGCTTCGATGGGCGCAGTTTTACTTACTGCCGGAACCCACGGAAAACGTTCGGCATTGAAGCATTCTCGGGTAATGATCCACCAGCCAATGGGTGGTGCGCAGGGCCAGGCTTCCGACATTGAAATCACTGCCCGTGAAATCCAGAAGTTGAAAAAAGAACTGTACGATATTATCGCTTTCCACAGTGGAAAACCTTTTAAACAGGTTGAAAAAGACTCTGATCGCGATTACTGGATGACTTCAACCGAGGCCAAAGAATACGGGATGATTGATGACGTACTTGTCAGAAATAATAAATAGCAATTAAAATTGCAAAAACCATTATATATTGAAAATGAAAATGGATAAATGTTCGTTTTGCGGACGTGAAAAAAAAGAGGTAAACCTGCTGATTGCCGGCATTGAAGGTCATATTTGTGACAATTGTGTTGAGCAGGCCCATGCCATTGTTGAGGAAGAATTTAAGAAGGACGTTAAGGTTGATACCAAGATGATCAAACTGATGAAGCCAAGAGAAATCAAGAGCTTTCTGGATCAGTATGTAATCGGACAGGATCAGGCCAAGAAAATTTTGTCGGTGGCTGTTTATAACCACTACAAAAGGCTCAATCAACCGGTTTCAAACGATGAAACTGAAATCGAAAAATCAAATATCATCATGGTTGGTGAGACCGGGACAGGAAAAACATTGCTGGCCCGCACCATCGCAAAAATGCTGCATGTACCTTTTACAATCGTTGATGCCACTGTTTTAACCGAAGCCGGTTATGTTGGCGAAGACATTGAAAGTTTGCTTACCCGCTTGCTTCAGGTTGCCGATTACAACGTGGAAGCTGCCGAACGTGGCATCGTTTTCATCGACGAAATAGACAAAATAGCCCGCAAAGGCGATAATCCTTCCATCACCCGCGATGTTTCGGGCGAAGGCGTTCAGCAGGGACTTTTGAAATTGCTTGAAGGTGCCATCGTTAACGTTCCACCGCAAGGCGGACGCAAACATCCGGAGCAGAAAATGATTGCCGTTAATACCAAAAATATTTTATTCGTTTGTGGTGGTGCATTCGACGGTATTGAGAGAAAGATTGCTCAAAGGCTGAACACTAAAATCGTTGGTTACGGGGCACAAAAGTCAGCCGATCATCTCGATCGTGACAACATGCTTCAGTATATTTCGCCCCAGGATTTAAAATCGTTTGGCTTAATTCCTGAAATTATTGGCCGTATCCCGGTACTGACTTATTTGGAACCACTCGACAGAAAAGCTTTGCGCAGTATTTTGACGGAACCGCGCAATTCATTGATCAAGCAGTATGTCAAATTATTTAAACTTGACGACATCGAACTGAGTTTTGAAGAGGAAGCACTGGAATTTATTGTTGATAAAGCCCTTGAGTTTAAACTTGGTGCCCGCGGCCTTCGCGCTATTTGCGAAAATATCATGAACGATGCGATGTTTGACAGTCCATCGACCAATGTTAAAAACATGAGAATCGGCCTTGATTATGCACAGGAAAAAATTGACGGAACAATTGCTGTTCGCTTAAAAGCGAGCTAAATTAAGAGAATGGAAGAACAATTTTTAGAGAAAGGCGATTTTGTCCGTATTGACGGAATCAATGCGGTGGTTGTTGGAACCGATGAGGACGAAAATATTCCGGAAGATCACATTGCTGTGTTTTTTGGCTCCGAAATAGTCAAACGCGAGTCGGAAGGCGGCGAAGGAAACGACCGCCCCCTGGTATGGATTGTCCCCATCGATTTGTGCGAAGATGGATTGGAACCGGAGTATCTGGAAGAATAGCATCCCTACCAATAACAATTGCATTTTCTGTCCTAAGGCCGGACTGGCCCTTACTTTTCCATTCGATGAAAAGTAAGCAAAAATCTTGTCAAAACGAACCCTCAGCCGGGCGTTTTGACGGCCTGCGCACTCGCTTCGATTTAGCATTATTAGAAAATCATAAGGCACAGTAGAAACCCTATAATTGATTATGAAGGCTGATGAAAAGAATTCGACTAACCCAGCGGGGTGAAATATTGGTATATTAAGGATCAGAGCAACTGTCCGTTCGCGAATGATTTAGAAAAAAGCGTTTCCCATTTAATTACAAAAATGAGTATCCGGCTATGTACCTATACAGTTGAATAGAGTGAAAATATCCTTTGCCGTTCGCCTTTAGGCAACGGGTTGAATTGAGCAAAGATTACGGGCTTTAGCCCAAAGTGCTGTGGCTAAAGCCATTGTCCGCTATCATCAATTTATCCATCCCGATGAATCGGGACGGCAAATGATAACCTGGGTACACAACCGGATACACATTTTACAAAACAATGCTACTCCCTAATTATCTCCTGGGGTAATTCTTTGGTGGTTTTAGCGCCCAGTTTTCGGATGCTTTCAGCCCGTTTAA